>CAJXHQ010000014.1 GCA_913054485.1 uncultured Paracoccaceae bacterium | reverse complement strand
CGAATGGCGTCAGGTCTTGCGCCAGCAACGCACCGATCACGCCGGCCAACACGTCGCCCAAACCGGCACTGGCCATCGCCGGATGGCCGCGATCACACAGCGCCAGCCGACCATCCGCGGCGGCGATCAGCGTACCGGCGCCTTTGAGCAGTGCCACGCAGGCGTAGCGATGGGCCAGCGCACGCGCCGCAGCGGGGCGATCAGCCTGGATTTCAGCTACCGAGCACTGCAGCAGCCGCGCAGCCTCGCCCGGGTCATGGGTCACCAGCAGCACGGTGCGGCCCTGCAAAAGCTCCACCGCCAGTTCCTGCATATCGGCCCGCGTGCGGGCATCCAGCGCCGAAAAGGGCTCATCCAGCAGTATGATTTCCTTGTCTTCCATCAGCGTGCGCGCAAGCGCCACGCGCTGGCGCTGGCCGCCGGACAGCTCAGAGGGTTTCTTGGCGGCGTGATCCGTCAGCCTGACCCGCGCCAGAAGGTGTTCAAGCCGCGCCTGATCGGGTTTCTCGCCGCGCAGGCGCGCCCCGAGAGAGATGTTGTGCGTCACCGTCGCCCAAGGCAGCAGCAGATCATCCTGCGCCATATAGCCGACACGCGGGATCACCGCACCGCCATCCGACGCGGTGATCGATCCTTTGAAATCCGCCCCTGTCTGCAAGCCCGCGATCAGCCGCAGCACGGTGGATTTACCAACGCCCGAGCCACCAAGCAGACAGGTCCACTCCCCCGCCCCGATGACAAGCGAGAGCGGCGCAAACAGCTGTGTGCCGCCAATATCCGCCCGCCCCTCGGCGGTGATCCCGGGCGCGGGGTTCATGGGGCGAGGCCCATCTGCCAGAAGCAGGCTTCCAGACGAGAGGCCTTCTCGAAGGTCTTGCAGTACTCCTGCCAGACCGGAAGCTTGTCGTAATCGGGACCCAGACGCGCCTCGAAGGCCGCATCAAACAGCTTGCCGATGACCCGGCAGCTGTCCTGATACTCTTCGCCAGCATAGGTGTTGATCCATTCGGCATAGGTGTCCGACGTCGCCTCCGCCGCCAGGCGGCTGCCGATCTCGGCATAGCCCATGGCGCAGGGCACCAGCGCAGAGAGAAGGTTCAGGTAGTCGCCCGAAAAACCCGCATCCAGCACATAGCGGGTATAGGCCAGGTTCTCCGGCGCTTCCGGCGTCGCAAACAGCTCCTCTTTCGAGATGCCCTCGGCCTCGCAGATGCCGACATGCAGGTTCATCTCGTGGTTCACCAGCGCCTCCACGGTGGCAGAGGCCGCGCCCATTTCTTCCTGCGTCGCCGCCTTGACCACCGCCAGCGCCCAGGCGCGGGAATAGTGGACCAGGTAGACATAGTCCTGGCGCAGGTAATGCAGGAAACAGTCGCGCGGCAGCGAGCCGTCCTTCATGCCTTCGACGAAGGCGTGGCGGGTGTAATCCCGCCACGTTTCGCCGGAGGCCGCGCGCATCAGCGTATAGGCGCGGCCGAACTCCGAGGTGCCGCTCATTTTGCGGTCACGTCGATCACAAGGTCGGAAACCGGCTTCACTTCCTTGATGAAGCCGTTCTCGAACAGGAACTCCTCGTAGCGGATATAGCGGCCGGCGTCATAGCCCGCAGGGCGCAGGGCAAAGCGCGGCAGCGTGTCGGCCCAGGCGCGCTTGTTCAGCTCGTCCTGCGACTCGGTCGAGGTGGAGGAGAAGACTTCCCAGGATTTCTTGGGGTTGTTCACCATATACTGGGTGGCCTTTTCAGTCGCCGCCAGGAAGCGCGCGACTTTGTCGGCGTCCATGGTCTCTGGGTTGGCCACATAGATCAGCTCATCATAAGACGGCACGCCCTCTTCCTCGATGTAGAAGCAGGTGCCGGGGCGGCCTTCGATGTCCATCTGGTTCAGCTCGAAATTCCGGTAAGCACCGATCACCGCGTCCACCTGGCCGGTCATCAGCGACGGCGAGAGGGAGAAGTTCACGTTGACCATTTCCACGTCATCGGTGGAAACACCGTATTTGCCCAGAACGGTGCTCAGCACCGCTTCTTCCACGCCGGCAACAGAAAAGCCGATCTTCTTGCCCTTCAGATCCGCCGGGGATTTGATCGGGCCATCTTCCAGCACCAGGAGGCAGTTCAGCGGGGTCGCAACCAGCGTGCCGACGCGTTTCAGCGGCAGGCCTTCGTTCACCTGCAGGTGCAGGTCGGGCTGATAAGACACGGCCAGTTCCGCCTGACCTGCAGCCACCAAGCGCGGCGGTGCGGAGGGGTCAGCGGGCGGCACGATCTCGACCTCAAGGCCCTGATCGGCGAAATAGCCCATTTCTTCGGCCACGATGATCGGTCCGTGGTCGGGGTTGATAAACCAGTCCAGAAGGATGGTCATCTTGTCATCGGCAGCAGCCGGAGAGGCGGCCGCGATGGCCAGTGCAGCAATAAATTTCTTCATGGTTCTCACGTTTCCCTTGTCATGAAGTTGCGGCCGCAGCGAGGGTGATCGCGCCGGGCCAATCCTGTTGGATGCGGTCCGCCACGCGCCAGGAGCGCAGGCCGGTCGCACAGCACAGCACAAGCCGCCCGGTCCCTGCCGGCAAGGCGCCGGGCAGATCGTCGGGCGCAATGCGCAGAGCATCCGGGTGAAGCGGTTCGGGGGCTTCATCCGTCCCCCGAAGTTCAATAATTGTGTCCCCTTCCCGGAACTGTGCCGGGCTGAGGAAGCGGAAAGCGGTGTCCGGCTCGGGTGCCGTGTCAAAGCGGAAGGTGGAAAAGCGGAAATCCTGCGCCCCGATCTGCACCATCTGGCCCAACGGTGAAGGCGTCAGACCCAAGAGAACCGCCAGCGCCATCTGTGCCTGCTTCGCCCCCGCCATGCCGACAACCGGACCCAGCACGCCTGCGGTGGCGCAGCTAGCCCCATTGTCGGGCGCATCCGGGAAGACCGCGCGCAGCGAAGGCGCCGTGCCGCAGAACCCGCCGCAATAGCCAGTCATGCCCAGCACCGAGGCGCTGATCAGCGGCCTGCCCGCCGCAAGGCAGACATCGCTGAGCGTGTAAGATGCGGCGTAGGAATCCGCGCAGTCCAGCACCAGATCCGCTGCAGCAACCAGCTCGGCGGCATTGGTCGGCGTCAGCGCCTCACCGCGGGCCTCCACGGTGATTTCGCTGTTCAAGGCGCGCAGCCGTGAAGCGGCGGCCTCGGCCTTGGGCCGTCCTGCATCTTCCTCGGTGAACAGCGTCTGGCGGTGCAGATTGCTCACATCCACCGTATCTGCATCCACCAGCGTCAGATGGCCCACGCCGGCGCCCGCCAGCATTGGCAGCGCCGGGGCCGCGAGCCCGCCTGCGCCAACCACCAGCACCCGGGCCCCGGCCAGCGCCGCCTGCCCCTTTGTGCCGACTTCCGGCAGGATCATCTGGCGCGCGTATCTGCTCACCGGGTGGCCCCGATCCACTGTTTCACACGGGCTTCGGGGTCCTCGTTCAAGGTGATGTCGGTGACGGCCGATACGATGTCGGCCCCGGCCTCAAAGACCCCCGGCGCGCGTTCGACGCTCATGCCGCCAATGCCCACAAGCGGGATATCCCCCACGCGTGCCTTCCACTCGGTGACACGCGGCAGACCCTGCTGGGTCCATTTCATTTTCTTAAGGATGGTCGGATAGACCGGCCCCAGCGCCACGTAGTCCGGCTCCATTGCCAGCACCCGGTCCAGTTCATCATCGTCATGGGTGGAGACACCCAGCTTCAGCCCCGCCGCCCGGATCGCGTCCAGATTGGCTTCGTCCAGATCCTCCTGGCCGAGGTGAATCCACTCGCAGCGAGCGTCGATGGCTTCCTACCAGTAGTCGTTGATCACCAGCGTCGCGCCATATTCGCGGCAGAGGTCACGGCCCGTGGCGATCTCGGCGCGCACCGTCTCAATCGGCTGGTCCTTGATGCGCAGCTGCACCAGTTTGATACCAAGCGGCAGCATCCGGCGCAGCCAGTCCGTGTTGTCGAAAATCGGGTAAAAACGGTCGAGCGCCATCACAGGAAGGCCTTTCCAATTACGGGGGTGGAGGCTTCGGCCATGTCGCGCGCCTCGATCGGGTCGGCCTCATGGGCCAGCCGCCCGGCCTCTGCCGCCTGCATCATTGCCTTGGCCATCAGCACCGGATCGCCTGCGCGGGCCACGGCTGTGTTCAGCAGGACCGCGTCATAGCCCAGCTCCATCGCATGGGCCGCATGGCTGGGCAGGCCGATACCGGCATCCACCACCAGGGGCGTGTCGGGAAACTCGGCCCGCATCGCTCGCAGAGCATATTCATTGTTCAGCCCCCGGCCCGATCCGATCGGCGCGCCCCAGGGCATCAGCACCTCGCAGCCCGCTTCCAAGAGCCGCTCGCCGACGATCAGATCATCGGTGGTATAGGGAAAGACCTTGAAGCCATCGTCCGTCAGGATCCGAGCCGCCTCCACCAGCTGGAAGACATCCGGCTGCAGGCTGTCGGTATGGCCGATCAGCTCCAGCTTGATCCAGTCGGTGCCGAAGACTTCGCGCGCCATTTGGGCTGTGGTGACGGCTTCTTTCACCGTGTGGCAGCCGGCCGTATTGGGCAGGATATGCACGCCCAGATCCTGGATCATCTGCCAGAAGGTCTGTCCCGCGCCGCCTGCCCCTTCGCGGCGCAGAGAAACAGTGGCCACGCCCGCGCCACTGGTCCGAAAGGCCTCTTCCAGAATGGCCGGGCTAGGATATTGCGCGGTGCCCAGCATCAGGGGGTTGGGCAGCTCGGTTCCGTAAAAACTGCGCATCGCTCAGCCTCCCTGCATCGGGGCGAGCACTTCGACGCGGTCGCCTTCGGTCAGTTGCTGCGCGGCGCGCAGGGCTGCGGGCACGAAGCCCTCGTTGACGGCGGTGGCCACCTTGCCGCTGAAGCCGCATTCCGCCAGCAGCTCAGCCAGGGTTGCAGCCGCCACGTCGCGCGGCTCGCCGTTAAGCACGATCTTCATCGACCATCTCCGAATGTGTGTTGTTGAGCGCCAGATCCGCCACGCCCCGCGCCACCGCAGGGGCCAGCAGATAGCCGTGGCGGTAGAGCCCGTTGGCATAGATTGTCTTTCCTAGCCGGCGGATACGCGGCAGGTTGTCCGGGAAGGCCGGGCGCAGATCGACACCGGTTTCCAGCACCTCCGCCTCGCCAAAGGCAGGGTTCAGCGCATAGGCGGCACTGAGCAGCTCCAGCATGGAGCGCGCGGTGATGCGGCTGCTGTCCTCGGACTCGATGGTGGTCGCGCCCAGCATGTAGACCCCGTCGCCACGCGGCACGATATAGAGAGGGATGCGCGGGTGCAGCAGGCGCACGGGGCGGGTGATCTGCACATCCGGCGCGCGGATCACCAGCATCTCGCCCTTCACGCCGCGCAGATCATAGAGGTATTCGCGCGCCGCCAGCCCGCGGCAGTCGATCACATTGTCCAAACCCTGTGGCGCGAAGGTCTTGTGAAACTCCACACCCTTTTCCTGCAGACCCCGGAACAGATCCTGCAAGGCCTTGCGCGGGTCCAGATGGGCCTCCTCTGCGAAGAACAGCCCCCTGCCGAACCCATGCAAATCAGGTTCAAGTGCGGCGATCTCCTCGCGGCCTGCCTCGGTGCAGCCTTCGGTGCGGCGGGAAAACCGGCGCAAATCCGGGAGGTCGCGTTTTGACGCCACCACCAGCGTGCCGGCCTTGGTCACGGCTGTGCGTTCCGCCCACCAGCCGATCGCCTGCTGGCCCAGCCGCAGCACCGGTTCCTCGGCGTTTTCATATTCGCACCAGGGGGCGAGCATGCCGCCGGCCCACCAGCTGCAGCCATGCGGGCCCGGCGGGCCTGCCGGGTCAAAGATCTGCACCTTTGCGCCGCGCATCGCCAGCTCAGCCGCAACCGCCAGCCCGCAGACGCCAGCCCCTATGACGGACCGGGTGGTCACGCCTGCCACACCCGGTGGAAGTGATGCACCGGCCCGTGGCCATGGCCGACCCCCAGCCCGTCCGCAGCGGCAATCGCACCCTGCAGGTAGTCATGCGCCTCTGCCACAGCCTGGTGCAACGGCAGGCCCTTGGCCAGGCCCGCAGCAATTGAGGAGGACAGGGTGCAGCCGGTGCCATGGGTGTTCCTGGTGTCCAGCCGGGGCGCGGTGAACTCGCCGATGATGCCGTCACGGGTCACCAGCAGATCATGGCAGGTGGCCCCCTTGCCGTGGCCGCCCTTCATCAGGACGGCATCCGCCCCGACAGCACAGAGCGCACGGCCCTGCACTTCCATAGCGGAAGGGCCATCGGCTTCGGTGCCATCCTTCAGCAGCTTGGCGGCTTCGGGCAGGTTCGGTGTCAGCACGGTTGCGCGCGGGATCAGCACCTCGCGCAGGGTTTGCACCGCTTCTTCCGCCAACAGCGCATCTCCGGATTTGGCGATCATCACCGGGTCCAGCACTATGGGGCCTTGGTAGCCTTTCAGCGCTTCCGCCACCGTGTGGATAATTTCCGGTGTGGCCAGCATGCCGATCTTCACTGCCCCAACATTGAGATCGCTCAGCACCGCGTCCATCTGTGCCGTGATCACATCCAGCGGCACACCATGCACGGCGGTCACCGCCTGAGTGTTCTGGGCTGTAATCGCGGTGATCACGCTGGCGCCATAGGTCCCCAGTGCCGAAAACGCCTTCAGATCGGCCTGAATACCTGCGCCGCCGCCGCTGTCGGATCCTGCAATAGTGAGGGCGATAGGTGCCATGTCTCTTTCTCCGCAACTTGAGCAAGCCGGAAAAGAGACGGAGTGTCTGCCATGTACACTGCACCGTTCCCTCCGCCGGAATTGCCCGGATCAGGTTCGATGGGTTAGCGCAGATACGCCTCTCAGTCCGGATGGACACCCCAACGGTTGCGTGCGGCGTAACACCAAAGGGCGCAGGGCGTCAATTGCCAGAACCCGCCGGTCATATAGCCACAGCCGCCGCCAAGGCGGTCAGGCAGCCAATATTGTCCTGTATCCGGGAGCGGGTCAGGGTGGGGTCAGGCAGATCCGAGGATGGCGGTGAGGTCGTCATCCTTTTTGCGGTGCTGGCTAAGGTCCAGCCCTTCGCTGATGTGACGCAGATGATGCGCGGCCAGGCCGGCCGCCGCGTCGCCATCCCCGGCAGAAATGGCATCCAGGATCCGCGTGTGCTCATCATCCGGGCAGGTGACCCCGCGGTTGACGCCAAAGATCCCCACGATCAGGGATGAACGGGTGACCAGCTCGCGCAGCATCTTGGTGAGAACCGAATTGCCATGCGCCTTGGCCAGCTCGACGTGGAATTCACCGGAGAGCCGAATCAGTTCGCTGCGGTCGGCATCAACCCGCGCCTGATCCTCTTGTTTCACGTGATCGCGCAAAGCGGCCAGCTTGCTCTCATCCGGAGATGCCGCCATTTTGCGCACAATGCTTTCTTCCACCAGCTCACGCGCGGCGAAGACTTCCTCGGCTTCAGTCGGTGTCGGGCAGGCCACGTAAGCCCCCCTGTTTGATTGCAAATCAACGATTCCCTGTGCTGCCAAAAGCAGCAGCGCCCGGCGCACCCGCATGCGGCCGACACCAAAGGTTTCGCAGAGTTTCGGCTCGCTCAATTTGGTCTTCGGAGCAAGGCGCTGCTCCATCACAGCCGTGAAAATCCGGTCAACGATCAGGGCCTCCTCCGGATCAATGGAGGAATTATTCAATGAAAACTTAGAATTAGATGACATACGCCTGCTTCGCCTGTTCTGATCGTTCACGATGATAATACGTATTTGCCTATTATCTAGTCAACGGGGGCAGAAATATGTTGCCCGAACTTGAAATATCGTTGACACTGATCGTTAACAATCAAAGGCTGACAAACAGCCATCACGCGGTGCAGTCACAAATTTAGAACACGTGTTCTTGTTCGTTTGTGGTAAGCCGTAACCGTTGGCTGACAAACAGCCAATATTGTTCAACACGGGAGAACAAAGACTATGAAACGACGCACCATCCTGAAATCCACTCTGTCCGCGGCCGTCTTGGCATCTGTTGCTGCTGGCGCAGCCTGGGCCGAAAATCCGGTTTTGAAAATCGGCTTCGTGGGTGTGACCTCCGGTCCGGCGGCCGCATGGGGCATCTCGAACCAGCGTTCGATGGAAACCCGCGCCGAATGGATCAACGAGACCGGCGGCTACAAGATCGGCGACACCACCTACGACATCGAAATCGTTTCCTTCGATGACCAGAAAGACCCCAAGCGTGCCGTTGCCGGCATGGAGAAGATGGCCCAGGAAGGCATCCACTATGTGGTTGGCCCGAACGTGGATGACGGTGCTGCAGCGGTGCGCCCGGTCGCCGAATCCAACGGCATCATGTATTTCCCCTACGCCTTCCCCAAGTCGCTGTACCAGGCTCCGGCCTCCAACGCGGTTCTGGGCATGGTTGCCAACTACCAGTCCGGCCCGGCGATCTACAAGCACCTGAAGGAAGCCGAAGGCGTGAAGACCGTTGCCTTCATCGCAGCCAACGAATCCGACCCGCTGAGCCAGCGTGACGGCGGTGTGGCCGCGGCCAAGGCCCTGGGTCTGGAAGTTGTGTCCGACTCTGTGACCTACCAGGTCGACACCACCGACTTCACCCCGGTGCTGACACCGATCATGCGCGCCAAGCCCGACCTGCTGGTTCTGTCCGGCGTGTCGCCCGCCAACGCACCGCAGCTGATCCGTTCGGCCCGCGAGCTGGGCTTCAGCGGCCTGATCTCCACCGAGACCGCGCAGGACGCGCAGGTTCTGCGTGAAGGCGCCGGCGACCTGGCGAATGGCTTCATCTCCGTGGGCGGTGCCTCCACCCCGGAAATCGCGTCTGACATGATGAATGAATTCGTTGAGCGCTACACCGACATGTTCGGCGAGTACAACGACGAATCCAACACCAAAGTCTACGCTCTGGAGTACATCCTGGAGACCCTGAAGGCGAACCCGGCGGCGATCGACGACGTCGAAGCCTACAAGGTCACCATGGACACTTTTGAGGCCCCGAACCCCTACATGCAGGGTGATGCGGTTCTGAAATATGTCGGCGACAGCTCCTTCGGCCAGAAGCGCCAGGTTGCGGTTCCGCTGGTTGTGAACGTCTATCAGGACGGCGCATTTGAAACCATGTTCATCGCTGAAGTCGACTAATTCAGCAGCATGACTATGCCCCCGGGTCCGCGTGGCCCGGGGGTTTTTCGTAAAAAGGGGCTTAACACCAATGGACCAGATACCTCAGATTCTGGCGAACGGCGTCTACCTGGGTGCGCAATACGCGATGATCGCCCTCGGCCTGACACTGATTTTCGCGCTGATGAACGTACTGAACTTTGCCCACGGGCAGATGTACGTGATCGGCGGCTTTGTAACCTATACAATTTACGGCGCGTGGGGCATTCCGTTTGTCATCGCGCTGGCCATGTCCTGTATCACCCTCGCCATTCTTGGTGCGCTGATCGAGAAATTCCTGTTTGCCCCTGTAATAAAGAAATCCGCCCGCGACGAGAGCACGATGCTCCTTGCGGCGGCGATTGCCTTCCTGCTGGACGCCGTGATCCTTCTGGTCTTCGGCGAAAAACAGCGCGGTGTTCCGAAACTGGTCGATGGCACCACCATCCTGGGCGATTACACGCTGGTCATTGCCAATGACCGTATCCTGATCTGCCTGCTGGCCATTGCCTCCATCGTCGGCTTCATCAGCTTCATGCAGTTCTCCAAGACCGGCCGCGCGCTGCGCGCCCTGGCACAGGACCGTGTTGCAGCCCAGCTGATGGGTGTGAACGTAGACCGCTACTCGATGATCGGCTTTGCGCTTGGCGCGATGCTGGCCGGCCTTGTTGGCGGCCTTCTGGTGACCATCACCGGTATCAACCTCGGCATGGGCGGCCCGACCTCGATCAAGGCCTTCATGATGGTGATGATCGGCGGCGCAGGCGTGATTTCCGGCGCGATCGCCGGCGGCATCATCCTGGGCTTCCTCGAAGCTGCAGGCCTGGCGCTGCTCGCCTCTTATGGCGACATCACCTACCTGCTGATCTTTGTCAGCCTGATGATCTTCCTGGCCATCCGCCCGCAGGGCCTGATGGGCAAGCCGTGGGGATAAGAGCATGTTCAACAACGTAACCTCAAAGCAATGGATGGGCCTTGCTGCCTTCCTGTTCGCCATCTTCGTCGCCGTGCCGATGTTCATCGCGGCGACCGGCCGGACCGACTTCTACTTCACCCTGACCATGGTGGCGCTGCTGTCCATCGCCTCGGGCGGTGTCTGGCTGACCTTCTACATCGGCCGCATCAACATCGGCCAAGGCGCTTTTGCCCTGGCGGGCGCCTATGCCTCGGCAGTGATGATCACCAAGTTCAGCTTCAGCTTCTGGCTGGCGCTGCCGCTGGCCGGCGTGTTCTCGGCGCTGGTGGCCGTGCTGATCGGCCTGCCGATCCTGCGGTTGCGCGGTGTCTACTTCGCGATGATCACCCTGGTCCTGACCGAGGTGGTGAAGCTGACCTCGCTGGCACTGGACATCACCAATGGCGCGCGCGGCATCACCAATATCCCGCGTCCTGACGGGCTGTCGGTCTTTGGCCTGACCATCATCCCCGACTTCGGCGCAATGGAGAACCCCAAGCTGGGCTTCTACTACCTGGCCTGCGTGCTGATGGTTCTGGCCTTTGCCACCCTCTACCGCATCGTCAACTCGCGCCTCGGCCACCTCTGCCGCTCCATGCAGCAGAACGAGGAGCTGGCCTCCTCCATCGGTGTGAACATCTCGCACATCCGCCTGATCGTCTTTGCGATCTCGTCGTTCTTCGGCGGCATCGGCGGCGCAATGGTCGCCTCATTGACGCAGTCGGTCTACCCCAACACCTTCCAGGTGAAGGACTCGGTCGACTTCATGCTGAACGTCTTCCTCGGCGGTCTGGGCTATGTCTTCGGCCCGATGCTGGGCACGCTGGTGATCTACTTCGGCTGGGACCTGCTCTTTGTTGCCAAAGAATTCCAGCTGCTGATCTACTCGACCATCCTGATCATCCTGATGCTGATCCTGCCCAACGGCATTCTCAGCCTGCGCCTGAAGAAACCCGGCAGCGATGTTGCCAAGGCAGCCGACGCTTCTGGCCTCGAGCTGAAGGAGGGCAAATAACATGACGCCGCTTCTGCAAGTCAAAAACGTCACCAAAAAGTTTGGCGGCCTGACCGCGAACAACGATGTCACCTTCGACGTCGCTGAAGGTGAGATCCTGTCGGTGATCGGGCCGAACGGTGCGGGCAAATCCACGCTGTTCAAGATGATCTCCTCCTTCATGCCGACCACCTCGGGCGAGGTGATCTACAAGGGCGAGAAGATCTCCAACAACAAACCCCATATCATTGCTCAGAAAGGCGTGGTGCGGACCTTCCAGGAAACCACCATCTTCAAGAGCATGACTGTGCGTGAAAGCGTGGTTCTGGCCCAACACCTGCGGGCCACGGCGACATTGCCCGGCTATTTCTTTGGCACCAAGGCCGCACATCACGACGAGGAAGCCTTCGGCCGCAGTGCGGACGAACTGCTGGAATTCCTCGGCATGAGCGCGATCAAGAACGAGCAGGCCTCGAACCTGCCGCAGGGCAACCTGCGCGCGCTTGGCATCGCCATTGGCTTGGCCACGGATCCAAAAGTTCTGCTGCTGGACGAACCTTTTGCGGGTATGAACCACGACGAGACCACCAAGATGGTGGAGCTGGTCCGGTCCGTGCGCGACGAAAAGGGCGTCACCGTCATGCTGGTGGAACACGACATGCCGGCGGTTATGTCGATCTCGGACCGGATCGTGGTGCTGAACTTCGGCGAGAAGATCGCCGAAGGCACACCGATCGAAATCCAGAACAACGAACGCGTCATCGAGGCCTACCTGGGCAGCGCCGACGACGAGATCGGGATGTAAGCCATGTCAGATTTGCTGAACTTCAAAAACATCGAGCTGTTCTACGATCATGTCTATGCGCTGAAAGGCGTGTCGATCGAGATGAAAAAGGGCGAGACCGTTGCGCTGATCGGCGCCAACGGGGCGGGCAAATCCTCGATCCTGCGGGCCATCACCGGCCTGGCCAAGCCGAAATCCGGCGAGGTCTGGTTCGAGGGTGAGCGTCTGGATGGCACCAATGCGGCCGACATCGTCCGCAAGGGCATCGCCATGGTGCCCGAAGGCCGCCGCGTCTTCCCGTTCATGACGGTGAAGGACAACCTCATGATGGGCGCCTTCACTCAGACCGACAAAGGTGAAATCCAGGCCACGCTGGACAGCATTCTTGAACGCTTCCCGCGGCTCAAGGAACGCTACAACCAGGCCTCCGGCACCCTGTCGGGCGGTGAGCAGCAGATGATGGTGATCGGCCGCGCGCTGATGGCCAAGCCGAAGCTCTTGCTGCTGGACGAACCCTCGTTGGGGATCGCGCCTAAGCTGGTGCAGGACATTGCGCGCTCCATCGTGGCGATCAACCGCGACGAAGGCGTGTCGGTACTGCTGGTCGAGCAGAACTCGCGCATGGCTCTGTCGATTTCGCACCGTGCCTATGCCATGTCGACCGGCAATGTGGTGATCGAAGGCAACTCGAAAGAGCTGCTGCACGATGACCGCATCAAAGCGGCCTATCTTGGCGGGGATGTGTAAATCCCCATGAAGATCCTCATCGTAAACCCCAATACCACGGCCTCGATGACCGAAAAGGCTGGCAGCGCCGCGCGCGCTGTCGCCTCGCCGGGAACCGAGATCGTGGCCACCAGCTCGCAGGACGGGCCTGCCAGCATTCAGGGCTATCTGGATGTGGCCACCTGCGTTCCCGGTCTTCTGGCCGAGGTGCAGCGCCACGAAGATGTGGACGCCGTGGTTGTCGCCTGTTTCGACGACACCGGCGTTGACGCAGTGCGCTGTCTGGTGGATGCGCCGGTGATCGGCATCGGCGAAGCGGCCTATCACGCCGCCAGCCTGATCGCACCGAAATTCAGCGTGGTGACCACCCTCAGCCGGTCGGTGCCGGGACTGGAAGCCAACCTGATGCGCTATGGCCTCGACCGCAAATGCGCCAAGGTCCGGGCCACCGACATTCCGGTTCTGAAGCTGGAAGAAGGTGACCCTGAGACCCTGCACAAGATCAAGAGCGAGATCCGCACCGCCATCCGCGAAGACGGGGCCGAAGCGATTGTTCTGGGCTGTGCCGGCATGGCGGACCTGATGGCCGAGCTGTCCGCCGAATTCGGTCTGCCGGTTGTTGACGGTGTCGCCAGCGCGGTGGCCATGGCCGAAGCCATGGTACGCGCCGGTCTGAAAACCTCGAAGATCGGCGCCTACGCCTGATCTCAGCTGCCGGGCCGCCTCCGCGGCCCGGCAGCCAAAGCTGGACAGTTTTCCCCCCAGCCCCTAAGCCTGCCTCATGACAGATACGACGACCGACAAACCCAGCTGCTGCCCCAAGGCTGAGGCCCGCGCACCGTTGCCGCAAGTGAGCGCAATCACCTGGGACGGCGTGACACGCGTTGCGCAAGATGCGGTACTGATCCCCGGCGGCAAGGCCATTGTGGGCACCAGACGGGCCGAAATCCCCGATGACGGCGAAGACCCGTTGCGCAGCGCCCGGGTGAAACCCTTCCGCATTGGCGCAACCGCCGTTACCAACACCCAGTTCAAGGCTTTTGTAGAGGCCACCGGCTATGTCACCGAAGCCGAGCGTTTCGGCTGGTCCTTTGTCTTCTGGCTTCAGGTCCCCGAACACATCGGCGCAACCCAGGGCGTGCCCGAGGTGCAATGGTGGCGCAAGGTCGACGGCGCCGACTGGCGCGAGGTCAACGGACCCGGCACTCATGCCACCGCCTGGCACGCCGATCACCCGGTGGTGCATGTCTCCTGGCAGGATGCCCAGGAATACGCGAAATGGGCCGGCGGGCGCCTGCCAACCGAGGCCGAATGGGAACATGCCGCCCGCGGCGGATTGGGTGAAGTGAAATTCCCCTGGGGCGAGCGCGAGCCCAACGACGATGATTTCCAGCCCTGCAACAACTGGCAGGGCCGTTTCACGGACGTGAACACTGCAAAAGACGGCTACGCGGCAACCGCCCCCGCCCTCAGCTATGAGCCCAACGGCTACGGGCTCTACAATATGTGCGGCAACACCTGGGAGTGGACGGCCGATGCTTTCCGCATCAAATCCCTGAAAAAGCAGGTGAAACAGCGGTTGGATGGCATGAAGGGCTATAAGCTCTCGAAGGGTGGTTCCTTCCTCTGCCACCGCTCCTACTGCTACCGTTACAGGATCGCTGCCCGCTCCGGCAATTCGCCCGACAGCGCCACAACGCATCAGGGGTTCCGGGTGATCTGGCCTGCCGGATAACTAGCGCGCCGCCGCTTTCAGGATCGCAGGCAGCCGTGCCTCAAGATGCCGTCCCGGACAGGCCGTGGCGGCGAAATTTCTGTGGGTGCCCACATCGGCGGCGGTCAGCCCGTGCTCCCGGATGAGGCTGCGCAACAGCGCCGTCAGCGCCTGTTCCTGCGCCGCCGTCGGACGGTCCACTTCGAAATTGCCTTCAAGGGCGATGCCGATATGGCCGGCCGGGTCGTAGTTCGTGTTGGTATCCCCGGCAAACCGCTGGTTGCGCCCTTCCGCAACCTGACCGTTCACATCGATGTAAAAGTGGTAGGGCACATCCGGCCAGGGGCGTTTGCGGCGCCCGTCAGCCAGAAGCTCGTCGCTTTGGGAAAACCGCTGCAGGGACCGCATCTTCTGCGCCAATGCGCGGGCTGGTTTGGCGCGGACAGCCGTATGATGCAGCGTGATCCGGCGGACCTTATGCGCCTGCTGCCCGTCCAGCGCAGGTTTCGCGCCCCAGTCCCCGCGCGAAAGCATCTCCGCCTCTGCCGCCGCCGGCGAGGCCAGCAGCGCAAGGATCAGGCCGGCGCTAATTCGGTTTCTTGATATAGGCATCAGACACCAGCCCCTGTGCAGAGGGCAGCAGGTTTGCCGCCTCCTCTTTCGATGCGGCGGCAAGGACCACCGCATAAAGCCCGTCCCTGAGGTTCCCGAAGTACCCGGTGTCGATCACCTGGGCAGGCAGTCCCCAGTCCCTAGCCCGGTTTGCCAGCTCATGCGCCTTGTGCTCTGCGTTGAGCGGGAAGGACCCCAGGATCACGACCCAGGCGTCGTGGTGAAGCTGATCCTGCGGCACAGGCAGAGGACCATGCGCGCCGGCAAGATCCTCCTGCAACAGGGCCAGTTCCTCCTCTGCCAGCGCGCGGTAGGTGCCGCAGCCGCTGTAATCCGCTATATACTGCTCCAGCGCGGCCTGCGAGCCGGTGCCACGGATATCCTGCCAGACAGCCCGGGCTTCACCGCAGGGGCTGGTTGTCACGGCCTGCGTCCGGACTTGCGGCTCCGGCGGCTTGAGGGCGGCACTGCCGCAGCTGTCAGCGAGGCAAAGCTTGCCGTTGATCTGGTCGTAATAGGCCGGGTTCTGCATATGCCCGCCATAGCTGCGCGCATCCTGTGCGGTTGCCATCTGCGCGTCATTAATCGCGTCTTCCAGGTACAGCCCGGCCTCCAGCCGCGGCAGGAAGTGCCGGGTGAAGACCGACAGCCGCTGATCCGGCCCGTCCTCCGGCAGCCGGTCCAGTGCCTGTTCCCCTGCCCCGGCAGAGAAGATCATAAAGGCCCCCTGCGGCGCCCGCTCGACCGCAAGGCCGCGTTTCATGCCCAGGCTGCGGGTGCCCTGCCCGCCGAAAACATTGTTCCGGCAGGCATCGATGATCGCCACCTGCACCGCGGCCCCGGCGCTGCGAAGCTGGTCGACGATGCCATTAACGCCATTCTGCAGCGGTGTCGACATCAGCTTGAGACGGCGCTCAGAGTTCTCTACCCGGGTATCTGTCGGCAGGATGAAGTTGGTGGCCCCATCGGACCAGCCGTGACCCGAGAAAACAAAAACCGCCGTGTCGCCGGGGGCAATCCGGTCATAAAAATCCGCCAGCGCCAGTTCCATACCGTTGCGGTCCAGATTGCTAAGCAGCGTGACGTCAAACCCAAGCTGCCTGAAAGCCCCGCCATAGGCTTCAGCATCTGCGATGGTATTCTCCAGAGGCTCTACCTGGGTGTAAGCGGCATTGCCGATGATAAGCGCATGCCGTGTCTGAGCAGACAGGTCGGCCGCCTGAATGGCCACCAGCATGGCTGCAACAGCTGCGCACCTCAGGAATGCCTTGAAAAATATCACAAAAGTCAAAATTCGCGCCCCCGTCTTCCTTGAGCCGAATGAAACAAGGAAGCCAGTGCAAAGTCAACATTCCCGCCTGAAGAGCATGGGGTGCGGCAAGTCTGCGGCAACAAGAAGCTTAACTTGTTTCTCATCTTGACACTGCATCAGCCACGCCGCAAAGGAGGGCCATATTCGCACTCCGGGCGGAGTTTTTCTGCTCAGTTTCTGCTCTCCATCCGGTGGCTGCACCTCCGGCCGGCAGAACCCTTTTCGCAAAGGGTGCGTCCGCTGAAATTCCCAATGGGGGCCACGCAAATGCATCTTTTCTGGCAGTTGATCAGCCGCATTCTCATTAAACCTGACTGGTTCCAGAACATCTCTCCGGCCTCCCTGCGCGCGGATCTGTTTGCCGGCCTGACCGGTGCCACCCTGGTGCTGCCGCAAGGGGTGGCCTTTGCTGCCATCGCAGGCCTGCCGCCCGAATACGGTTTTTACACGGCGATGATCACCCCCGTGGTGGCCGCCTTCTTCGGCTCCAGCTGGCATGCGGTCTCAGGGCCCACCACAGCGATTTCGGCGCTGGTATTCGGGGCGCTGGCCGGTTCCTTCACCCCCGGTTCGGCAGAGTTCATCCAGGCCGCTATCACGCTCACCCTTTTGGTGGGGCTGTTCCAGCTGATGCTGGGGCTGGCGCATCTCGGCGGGCTGGTTGATTTCGTCTCGCATTCGGTGATGACTGGTTTTGTCACCGGGGCTGCCCTGCTGATCGGCCTCAGCCAGGTGCGCCATGCGCTTGGGATCGACCTCCCCCGGCCCGAACATCTTGCACAGTTCCTGAAAGGGCTGGCCGACTCCCTGCCGGATGTGAACCCGGCCGCCGTTTCCATTGCTGCCATTGCGCTTGGTGTCGGCTATGCGGTCAAGAAATGGAAGCCGATGGCGCCCAATTATCTGATCGCTTAGGCCGCCGCCACAGGTGCCAGCGTGATGCTGTTTGAAGACGGCAGCGTGTCGACCATCGGCGCGATCGACAGTGTGGTCCCCTATTTCGGCTTGCCGGTACTGTCCGTCGCAA
>CAJXHQ010000013.1 GCA_913054485.1 uncultured Paracoccaceae bacterium | reverse complement strand
GCTCTTTTTCTATGGAAGGCCGGAAATGACCCAGCATAACCCCCGCACAGCCATCCTGAAGCGCGGCCTGATCAACAGCGCCCTGTTCTGCGTGATCTGGGGCGGCTGGGCCTACTATGCGAATTCGGGCCATGGTCATGCCGCCGCGCTGGAGGCCGCCCGTGCGCAGGCCGCCTTTACTGTGGTCAATGCTTTCATCTACAGCGTGATGCTGGAGGCCGTGTTCCATCGCATCCCCCGGGCCCTGTGGCGCAACCTGGCCACTTTCGCGATCCCCAACGCGGTTCTGACCGCCGCGCTGACCGGGGTGCACTGGCTGGCCGGGACACCTGCCCTGCTGGAAACTGTGCTGCCGCAGCTGCTGATTATCTACGGCATCTCGCTGGTCTATATCTTCATCATCGGGCCCCGAACGCTGGCTGCACCGGACCTCTGACCGCGCCGGTGCCATCGCCGCCGGATCTCTCAGCCCTACCCTTGTTGCACTGACCAAATACAGCAAGGAGCAGCCATGCCCCCTTTCGCCTCACGCTGCGCGGCCGGACTGTGCCTGCTCGCCGCCGCTTGCAGCCAATCTCTTCCGCCTGTCGCACTGACCGGTCCAGCGGGGCCCGGCTATGACATCGACCTGGCAGACTGCCAGGCAGAGGCCGCTGCGGCCGCCGCCAGGGAAACCGGCGGCGCTGCGGCGGCCGGAGCAGCAGGCGGTGCCGTCTGGGGCGGTGCCACCGGCGGCAATGTGCTGACCAATGCCGCCGCCGGCGGGCTGCTGGGCGCCGGCACGGCGCAAAACCGGGCTGCCGCAGCAGAACGCGCCGCCCTGGTGGCCTGCCTGCAGGCCCGCGGCCACCCGGCGCAGTAATGGAATAAGCCGCGCCAAAGCGGCGCGGCCTTCCTCCGGGACAGGGTTACAGAGCAGCTCGCTTCCCCGGCGGTATGACCCCTCAGCCAGCTGCCGACCAGGGGTCCTCGACGCCGTAGAACACGCCCGCATCCACATCGACGCTGTCGATCACATTGTTCAGGATCACCACGGTGCCGACCTCGTCGCCGTCATGCGCGCCGCCGTTGCCGCCCTGGTTGGAGACAAAGGTCAGCACCGTGTCGATGCGCCCGTCTTCGTTCCAATCCGCGTGAGTGACAGTGTCCAGGTTGACGGTATGCCCCGCAAAAACCAGCGTGTCGCCCTGGCCCTCACGGAAGTCCTCGACGACCTTGGTGCCGATGGTTTCCACCCAATGGTCGTGAACATTGCCGTTCTCACCTGCCACACCGTTCCCGGAATAATCGATATCGCCGGTCTCATCGGTGTGTTTGGCGATGATTTCGTCCTTGGCGTCGATCAGCCAACGGAACTCAAACGTGTCGGCCCCTTTGCCGCCGTGCATGGTGTCGGTGTCCTCCAGCGGCTCGCCTGCGTTGACCAGCGCATTTGCATCCTGCGCCGGCACCGGCTCGCCGCCCCAGGAGAAGCCCAGAAGCCAGTCGTTGCCGCCGCCGCCGAACAGCGCGTCGTTGCCTGCGCCGCCTTCCAGCTTGTCGTCGCCGCTGCCGCCGCGCAGCGTGTCGGCCCCGTCACCGCCAGACAGATAGTCGTCGCCCCGGCCGCCTTTGAGCAGATCATTTCCCGCGCCGCCGGCAAGCCAGTCATTGCCGCGGCCGCCGGACATCACATCATCGCCGCCGCCGCCGTAGAGGCCGTCGTCGCCCTGACCGCCTTTCAGCAGGTCTGCGCCTTCGCCGCCATCCAGATAGTCATTGCCTTTGCCGCCGCGCAGCTCGTCATTCCCGGCACCGCCGCCAAGCGCATCGTCGCCGTTGCCGCCGCGCAGCGTGTCTGCACCTTCGCCGCCGGACAGGATGTCCGAACCGCTGCGGCCAATCAGGAGGTCATCTCCGCCGCCGCCGAGAATTTCATCCGATGCGCCGCTGCCGCGGAGCGTCTCGCTCTCCGCGGTGCCTTCAATCACATTTTCAATGACTTCATTGTTCAGGATCTGCATTTCAGCTGCCTTCCTTGTGCCGTTCTGCTTCCGGGGCTTTGCCCGGTTCTGGAATTACCGCAGCCCTCTATGGGGTGCCGCCGGGGAAACCTCCTCCCAAAAGCACATGATTAACAAATCCTTAGAACCTAAAATTAATCTAAATCCTTACCGCAAGAGAAGAACCGCCGACGCGCGGCGGATCGGTTGCCCCTTATTTTCAGGCTGATAGGCTCAGCTCTCGTGAGCTTCGGGAGAGTTGTTATGAAACGCCGTAAATTTATCGCAATCCTGCCTTCTGCTCTTCTGCTTCCCGCCGCCTGCGCGACTGCGCAGTCCGAAGCGGACACCGGCTACAACCCGCCGCTTTTCCCGAATGAAACGCCCGAGCTGCGCGCGCAGATAAACCACTGGGCCGACCATCACGAGATCCCGCGCGAGCTGGTGCACCGGCTGGCGGTGCGCGAAAGCACCCACCGGCCCTGGGCGGTGAACCGCCCCTATTACGGGCTGTTGCAGATCCTGCCGGCCACCGCGCGCTCGATGGGTTTTGACGGCCAGCCCGAGGACCTTCTGGATGCGGACACCAACCTTGAGTTTGCCGGCAAATACCTGCGCGGCGCCTGGCTGATCTCGGACGGCAGCCAGGACATGGCAGTGAAGCATTACTCGCGCGGTTACTGGAAAGAGGCCAAGCGCCGCGGCATGCTAAAGGAGACCGGGCTGGCGCCCTGAGCCGGACGCACCGCGCTTGACGGAATAAGGTTCACGCTCTCTAATCTCTTTTTTGACCATCAGATCAAATTAGTGCTGCCGCGACGCAGAACTGCCACAGGCCCCGCCTAGTGTCGCGTCAGCCCCCGTGGTGTAACGATCAGGAGTGTTCCCAATGCCCATTCAGCTGGACCGCCGGTCTTTCCTTGCAGGCTCTGCCGGCCTTATCGCGCTGCATCCCTTCTCGGTGCAGGCGGCTGCCAACCAGGTGCACCTGCGCCTGATGGAGACCACCGACCTGCATGTGCATGTCTTTCCTTACGACTATTACGCTGACAAGCCGCGCGACACCGTCGGGCTGGCGCGCACGGCATCGATCGTGAAGGACATCCGGGCCGAGGCAACCAACTCGCTCCTCCTGGACAATGGCGACTTCCTGCAGGGCAACCCGATGGGCGATTACATCGCTTATGAGCGCGGCATGAAAGAGGGCGACAGCCATCCGGTGATTACCGCGATGAACACCGTCGGTTTTGATGCCTCCACCCTTGGCAACCACGAGTTCAACTACGGGCTCGATTTCCTGATGAAGTCGCTCTCCGGGGCCAGCTTCCCCGTGGTCTGCGCCAATATCGCCAAGCAGACCGGCGCCACCCCGCGTGACGACACCACCCTGTTGCCGCCCTATGTGCTGCTGGAGCGCTCTCTCACCGATGGTGCCGGCAACAGCCATCCGATCAAGATCGGCCTTATCGGCTTTGTGCCGCCGCAGGTGATGAACTGGGACCGCCGCCACCTGGAAGGCAACGTGCAGGCGCGCGACATCCTGGAGACCGCCCGCGCCTATGTGCCCGAGATGAAGGAGAAAGGCGCCGATATCATCATCGCGCTGTCGCATTCTGGCATCGGCAGCGCCGATGAAGCGGAGGGCATGGAGAACGCCTCGGTCCCGCTGGCCGCCGTTGAGGGCATCGACGCCATTATGACCGGCCACTCGCATCTGGTGTTCCCCTCGTCCAAATACGCCGATTTCGCCGGGGTGGATGCTGACAAAGGCACCATCCACGGCAAGCCCGCCACCATGGGCGGCTACTGGGGCAGCCACCTCGGCCTGATCGACCTGATGCTGGAGCGCGACGGCAGCGGCTGGCGCGTGGCGGGCCATGCCTCCGAAGCACGCCCCATCTCCAAGCGCAACGAGGACCGGTCGGTCAGCGCATTGGTAGACAGCCAGCAGAGCGTGCTGGACAGTGTTCAGGCGGATCATGACGCGACGCTGGCCTACGTGCGCCGCGCCGTTGGCAAGACCGACGCGCCGCTGCACAGCTATTTCGCACTGGTGGCGGATGACCCTTCGGTGCAGATCGTGTCGATTGCGCAGACCTGGTACATCGGACAAATGCTGAAAGGCACCGAGCACGAGGGCCTGCCGATCCTGTCTGCCGCGGCCCCCTTCAAGGCCGGCGGCCGCGGCGGGCCGGAGTATTACACCGACGTGCCAAAGGGCGATGTGGCGATCAAGAATGTCGCCGACCTCTACCTCTACCCCAACACGGTGCGCGCGGTGCGGGTCACCGGCCAGCAGGTGAAGGACTGGCTGGAGCGGTCTGCGGGCATGTTCAACCAGGTGGAGCCCGGCAAGGCGGACCAGGTTCTGCTGAACCCCTCCTTCCCCTCCTACAACTTCGATGTGATCGACGGGGTGACCTACAAGATCGACCTCAGCCAGCCCTCGCGGTTCGGAACCAAGGGGGAGGTGATCAATGCCGAGGCCAGCCGTATCACCGGCCTGCAGTTCAACGGGCAGCCGATGGACATGGCTGCCGAATTCATCATCGCCACCAACAACTACCGCGCTTCCGGCGGCGGCAGTTTCCCCGGCGCGATGGGCGATACCATCGTCTTTGAAGGCCCCGACACCAACCGTGACGTAATCGTGCGTTACATCGTCGAGAAAGGCACCATCAGCCCGCGCGCTGATGCAAACTGGAGCTTCGCGCCCCTGCCCGGCACCTCGGTGCTGTTCGACACCGGCCCGAAGGCGGCGGACTACGCCGATGCCGTGCCCGGCGTGACAATCACCCCGGCCGGCGACGGCCCTGACGGTTTCGCCCGTTTCCGCATCGACCTCTGATAAAACAGCGTCCGGCCCCGCGTTTGTGCGGGGCCGGTCAGCCTATTCCTTTTCCGCCACTGCTTTCCAGATCAGCGCCCCCAAGGCCGCGCCCGCCAGCGGTGCCACCCAGAACAGCCAGAGCTGCGCCAGCGCCGGTCCGTCGGCAAAAAACGCCACCCCGGTTGAACGCGCCGGGTTCACCGACGTGTTTGTAACCGGGATCGAGATCAGGTGGATCAGCACCAGCCCCAGCCCGATGGCAATCGGCGCAAAGCCCACCGGCGCGCCCTTAGAGGTCGCGCCCAGGATGATGATCAGGAAGGCTGCGGTCATCACCACTTCGGTCACCAGTGCGGCCCCCAGCCCGTAGCCCTGCGGCGAGGCGCTCCCGTAACCGTTGGAGGCAAAGCCCCCCGCGCCCTCAAACCCCGCGGCGCCCGAGGCAATCACATAGAGCACCACAGCCGCCACAAGCGCGCCCGCGACCTGTGCTGCCCAGTACATTGGCAGGTCCTTCGCCTCGAACCGCCCGGCCACCATCAGCCCCAGCGTCACCGCCGGGTTGAAATGCCCGCCCGAGATATGCCCGACCGCATAGGCCATGGTCAGCACCGTCAGGCCAAAGGCCAGGCTGACGCCCAGCCAGCCAATGCCAACGTCTGCAACGCCTGCCGCCAGCACCGCGCTGCCGCAGCCGCCCAGCACCAGCCAGAAGGTGCCAATGAATTCCGCCATGAGTTTATTCATGCCCTGTCCTCCGTGTTTCCAAACGGGAGAATGGTAGGGCGAAAGCCTGATTTTCCAGCGGCTTGTGCCGCACAACGAAAAAGGGCTGCCAATCCGGCAGCCCTTTCCCAAATCAGTCAGACAGAGAGGATTACTCCTCCTCCAGCGCCTCGACAACTTTCTCCAGATCTTCCTTGGAGACTTCTTTCTCAGAAACTTCAGCCAGTTCGAAGACATAGTCGATGACCTTGTCTTCAAACAGCGGCGCGCGCAGCTGCTGCTGCATCTGGGCGTTCTGCTGGATGAACTCGAAGAACTGACGTTCCTGGCCCGGGTACTGGCGTGCCTGCTGCATGATCGCCTGGGTCATCTCAGCGTCGGTCACTTCGACTTCGGCTTTCTGACCCAGCTCGGCCAGCAGGAGGCCCAGGCGCACGCGGCGCTCGGCCAGGGTGTTGTGCTCTTCGGTGGGCTCGATTTCCGGGTGGTCGTGGCCTTCCACTTCCGGGTTTTCCTCGTGCCACAGCTGGTGCGCGATCTGACCGGCTTCGGCCTTGACCAGCGACGGCGGCAGGTCGAAGGAGACCAGACCGTCCAGCGCGTCCAGGGTGGCGCGCTTCATCACGGCGCGGGCGGCACCGGCGTATTCCGCTTCCAGACGCTCGGAGATCTGAGCCTTCAGGCCGTCCAGATCTTCGGCACCGAATTTGGTTGCCAGCTCGTCGTTGATCTCGGCCGCTTTCGGGGCTTTGACTTCTTTGACGTTGCAGGTGAACACAGCGGCTTTGCCGGCCAGGTGCTCGGCCTGGTACTCTTCCGGGAAGGAGACTTCGACGTCTTTTTCTTCGCCGGCTTTAGCGCCAACCAGCTGCTCTTCGAAGCCGGGGATGAAGGAGTTGGAGCCCAGTGTCAGCGGATAATCGTCGCCTGCGCCGCCTTCAAAGGCTTCGCCGTCAACTTTGCCCAGGAAGTCGATCACGACTTGGTCGCCGTCTTCTGCAGCAGCGCCGTCTTCACGCGCTTCAAAGTCCTGCGCGGTCTCGGCCAGGTTGCCCAGCGCCTCGGTCACGGCTTCTTCTTCGGCTTTCACGACCAGCTTTTCCAGCTTGATGCCGCCCAGCGCAACTTCCGGGATCTCCGGCAGCGCCTCATAGGACATCTCGACGTTGACGTCGTCGCCTTCTTTCCAGTCTTCGTTGGTCATTTTGACTTCGGGCTGCAGCGCCGGGCGGTCGCCGCTGTCTTCGAAGTGCTTGCTCATCGCGCCATCGACAGTTTCCTGCATGGCTTCGCCCAGCACGCGCTGGCCGAACTGCTTCTTCAGCAGTGCCATCGGCACTTTGCCTTTGCGGAAGCCTTTCATTTCGACTTCGGGCTGAGCTTCAACGAGTTTCTCGTTTACTTTCTCATCCAGCTCGGCGGCGGTGATGGTGATCGCGTAGCCGCGTTTCAGACCTTCGTTCAGTGTCTCGGTGACCTGCATCATATTCCCCATAAGAGATTCGGGGCGCGCACGCAGACTCCGCCCCCAGACAATTTGTGGCCTTCTATTGGCCTCGCGCCCGGCGCGCAAGGGGCATTGCCGCCCAAGGCCGGTGTTTGCGCGGGAAAGCCCCGGTTTCGGCGCTTTCAATCAGCAAAAAACACGCCCCCGGGAGGGATAGGGGCGTGTTTCCTTCAATCCTTTGCCCCGAGGGCCGCAGGATCAGAACTTGATCAGGGCACCGGCCAGGACCGAAGAGGAATCCTGGTAGGTCGCGCTGGCGTCGTCGTAGCTGTACTCGCGGTAGCCGACATAAGCCTCGATGCCGGTGCTGTCGAAACGCTGCACCGCTGCCAGGCCCCAGGAGCCGGCTTCGCTGCCTGCCTGAACCGTGTCGCTGCCTTCGTAGATGTCGATACCTACCGAGGTGGAACCGGCGGCGAAGATGCTGGTGGTGTAGTCCAGCTTGGCGTAGGCGTAATCGCCCGACTGATCATTGGCCCCTGCGGCTGCAGAGAAGGACACGCCGGTTGCCTTGTGCAGCATCGAGACCGAACCGTTTACGGTTTCAGCCTTCACGCCCGCATCATCTTCCCAGCCGTAGCCGACAGCCGCTGCCAAGGCAAAGGCACCGAGGTTGTTATTGCTGTAACGGGCGGCGACGTCATACATGGAGAAGTCGGCGTTGGTGTCCAGGATCTCTTCACCGTAGGACGCGGAGAAGGTGACGCCGTTCATGTCCAGCGAGTCATAGCGGACCCGGCCCAAGCGGCTGCCGTCGTAGCCGACAATGGCATCACCGATTGTGACATTGCTCAGGGCGCCGCCGGTTTCACGGAACTTGAAGCCGCCTGCGGAGTCCGAAATGAAGATCGACTGGATAACGCCGGTGCCGGAAAGATCCGCGCTGCCCGCGCCGTCCGATGCCACGGAGCCCTGACCAACCGAAACCGTGCCGAAACGTGCGCTGTCATAGGCAAGGTCAACGTGGCGGATGTTTTCGCGGCTCCAGCTCATTTCTGCCGGGCGGCCGTCCTGGCTGATGCCGGCCGAAGAGCGCAGGCCAAGGGCAGTTTCAAACTTGAAGCGAAGGGTATCCTGCCCGAAGGACTGGGTGATATCCATGCCGACGCGTGAGTTGGCGTTGGCGTTGTCCGCCAGGGCGTCAAAGCTCTCTTGGCCATCGTTGAAGCTTTGGTACGTCGGGTTGAACTGGCCGTAGAAGCTGAAGGTGCCGCCATTGCCGTTGTCATAAACGTTTTCCGCAAATGCGGGGGCGGCAACGGCTGCTGCGATGGCGACGGCGCTGGCGCGAACCTCGAGTGTCTTGCTCATTGTGAGTGCTCCTGAGTCATTATCGTGATGCTCGGAATCTCCTCCCTCTCGGCAGAGGTAAGTTCCGGCTCAGGACCAGCCGCTATCACGCAGATTTTCGCGATCGGAGGGTTGAAATGGCGCGCTGCAATGCAGGTGCTTTTTGCGGCAGACCGCCGCCCAAAACACCGCCACCAAAGGCAGAAACCCGCTTTTGCGGCCCCGCCGGCTGACACAGATTGCACCAAAGGACTGCGCGCAAGGAAACCCCGTCTTGCGCGCAGTGCAGGGCTGCAAAGCCCATGAAAATGAATTTATTTGAATGAGAGGATCTGTGCTTACAGCATAACATAAAACGCGCCCCGGCTGGCCGGAGCGCGTTCAGGAATTCAGAACCTGTTGCCGATCAGCACTGCCCCTCGGATCGCATCAGAACTTCCAGCGGGCACCTGCCAGAACGGAGTCGATGTCCTGATAGGAGGTCGCGCTTGTGTCGCTGATCTCGTAAGTGCGGTAACCGATATATAGCTCCAGGTTCTGGGCATCGAACATCTGGGATGCACCAAGGCCAAGCACCTGGGAATCCGATCCGCTCGAAACAAAGTCAGACCCGTCATAGATATCAAAGCTGACAGCCGTGCGCCCGACCGGGAACCAATCCGCCTGGTAGCCGACCTTTGCATAGACGTAATCGCCGCTCGAGTCGCGGCTGCCCGCCGCCAGCGCGCCATTGAACCCGCTGTCATGCAGAACCGCGACCGATCCGAACGTGTCATCGGTTTCGGTGCTGCCGCTGTCCTTGCGGGAGAAGCCCAAACCGCTTTCCATCCGGATTGCCCCGAATTCACCGGCATAGCGCAGGGCGATATCATAGAATTCATCGTCACTGCCCGATGCGAGGATCTCCTCACCTGCGGAGACTGAGACGGTGAACCCGCTGAAGGACGGCGAGTCATAGCGGACACGGCCCTTGCGGCCGCCATCCAGGCTCGGTGCGATATCCCCGATCGAAACTGCTGTCAGCGTGCCGCTGGAATCCCGGAACAGGAAACTGCCGGCGGTGTCGCTGATGCCGTTGTAATTCACCATGGTGGTGCCCGAAAGATCAAGGTCGGCAATACCGTCCGTGGCCATGCTGCCCTGACCGGCATAAAACTTGCCGTATTCACCGGTGTCATAGGCAAAGTCGATCTTGCGCAGCTTGGTCCGGTCCCAGGTGAACGCATCCGGCGTGGATGTCTGGCTGACGCCGTCCGAGGGGCGCAGCCCCAGTGCTGTTTCAAAGTTGAAGGTGAAAGTGCCCTGCCCCATCGGCTGGGTCAGCAGCATGCCCACCCGGGTATTGGAATGGGCGTTATCGACCAGCTCCGAGGAGGTATCGACACCATCGTCGACCCACTGGAAGGCCGGGCTGAACTGCCCATAGAGCAGGACAGACCCGCCCGAGTTATTGTCATATTTCAGCTCGGCCCAGGCCGGCGCCGCAACGGCGGCCAGAGCAAATACGGAAATTGCGGAAGACTTGAGGATACGTGTCATAACTCACACTCGACCTATCGGAAATACCGTTGATCACTTCTGTCAACACGCCTGAGGTGGGGTGGTTTTCCGGCTATAAAAGCCAAGCAGCAAATGTCACCTTCGCGACATTGTATATTTGCAACAGATCCTATGCCGCTTAGCTGTGGTTCCAGCCGTCCGGATCGCCGGAATTATTGGGGAACAGACCCAGGATATCCCCCTTGGCCGAACAAACCAGCCCCAGCACTGTGCGGTTAGCATAGCTGAATTAGGCGCTGACCTGATTGATCTCCAGAATCCCGCCGTCACTCCAGCCGGCGGAGCGCGGTGCTTGCACGCTGTTCTCGACCATGCCGCCCGGATCCTTGCTCAGCAAACGGGCATAGACCATTGCCACCCGGTGTTTTTACTCCAACGGTACCGCCGGCATATCCCGCGCCTCGATGGCGGCCCGGAGGGCTGATGCCTTGCCGTCATCCTTCATCAGCCGCACCAGCCCTGAGAAGTGATGCTCCACACAACAGTCGCACTCGTTGAGCCGGCTGCCCCAGACACCCAGCACCTCCAGGAACCACTTGGGCACGGTATTGCCGCTGTGGTGCAGGACATATTTGCAAATCGCCATGTGCCCCTCCATCGTATGGGGGCGCAAGGAGTGCGTCATCATGATGTTGTCGACATTATTGTCAGGGCCTTTGCCCCGGTCGCAGAGCATCTTCAGCTTGCCGTCGGCATCGTCTTATTCAACGGCGTCGATCCATGGCATCGGCGTGCCTCCCCTGCCGCAAATCTCTGCCCCCCTCGGGCATGAAAAAGCCGGGCGCAACTACAGCGCCCGGTGCCGGAGCAATTGGCCCGGTTATTTGAAGACGTAGAGCGGGCTGGACCATGCCTGATAACCGTCTTCGGTATAGACGCCGATCCACAGCTGGTTGTCGCCCGCATCATGCAGGTCGATGTCCAGCTCGATCTCCAGCTCATTGCCCAGGGGCGCGTCCGGCAGGCGGAACATCTTGATCTTGCGCTCAAGGCCGCCGGCGTCCAGCTCGATATCGTCAAAGCCGATTTCGGCCAGATCACGCTCCAGCGTGCCCTGGTTGGTGACAATGCTCAGCTTGCCCGCCTCATCCTTCAGCCAGGCATCAAACCCCATGTAGTTGCCGGTGGTGACGTTCTTCCAGATCACGGTGTTGGAGCCGCGCTGTTCGAACTGGCTGTCCGGGTTCCACTGGTTGATGGTCTCGAATCCTGTGATCTTGGCTTGATCAAACTGCGCCTTGCCGATCCAGTTGGTGTTGCGCCCGCGGCCGCGGTATTCCGCGCCGCTCCACAGCACGCGCACACGGCTGCCGAGGTCTGCCTCACTGTAAGGACGGACGGCTTTCAGGACCTTTTCGCCATTGCGCACTTCGATGCGTTCGATGCCCGCATGGGCCTTCACCTCGGCGCGCAGTTTCACGGTGCCTGCACCGGTCTGCACGATATCCCCCATGATCGCCTCGCGCACCAGATGGCGCTGGGTGTCGGGGGCGGCATCCGGGTTGCGCTCGAACAGGGTTGCTTCCTCGGGGAATTCCACGCGCACATCCATGAACATGCGGCAGCCGGTGGTGCCAAAGTGATGGCGGCGGCGCTGGGCCTCGAAGATGGCGTCGCGGGTGTTTTCACCGGTCAGGAAGCAGGTGAGGCCGCCATAGGCGCCGAACACGCTGTCGCCCGGATAAGACGCGCCGGGACGGCCCTTGTGCCCGTCGGAGTTTGCCACCAGCCCGACGCGGCGGCCCAGTTCGAACCCGTCGGTCAGCACCCACTCGAATGTGCCCCAGGCAGAGTGCACTTCGACAGCCGTTTCGATCAGCGGATCGTGATCGTAGTGAATGTTGGCATAGCGCCCGCCGACATGGGCATAGATCACCACATCCTCGTCATTCTCGCGCATGTCGCGGAACAGGTCGGTCAGCGTATGGGCATCGGTACCGATCTGGCTCTGATCTTCCAAGAGCGCGTGGCTGCAGCGGCGGATCTGGCGGCCTTCGTGGCGGAAGAACACGTTATGGTCGCCGCCCACGGCGGTGTTGCCCGACCATTCATAGCCCGGGAAGATGGTGAAGCGGCCCGGCTCGTCCAGCTCAGCCGTCAGCGCGTTCAGCTTGTCCCAGAAGTTGCCCTTGATCTGGAAGTCATTCGCCTGATGCGAGGTGACATCCAGGAAAGCTTTGTTGCGGGCAAAATCGAAGTAGCTTTCGATGGTATTGGTGCCCACAGTCTCGCCGGTCTGGCCGTGCAGGTCGCCCCAGTAGCCGGACACCGCGCCGTCGCGCACCACTAGCGGACCTGCGCGGGCGACGTGCTCGCCGTCCTTCAGCACATCAATATAAAGGGTTCCGTCTTCAGAGACTTTCAGCCCGTCCAGCGTCATCGCGCGCTCAGAAGCGTCATATTCCAGAACATCCGGCAGGCCTTCGACCGGCAGCGAGGGGCGCAGGGTCAGCTTGCCCTCGGCCTGCGGTGTCGGGTTGCCCCATTTGTCCTCGGCCTTCAG
The DNA here is from genome assembly GCA_913054485.1 of uncultured Paracoccaceae bacterium. GTDB lineage: Bacteria > Pseudomonadota > Alphaproteobacteria > Rhodobacterales > Rhodobacteraceae > FREY01. Next base: position 4,970 of record CAJXHQ010000013.1, on the reverse strand, counting down.
GCCCAAGTGGAAAGCCTCGCCAGGGCGGCGCAGGCTCGGCAGCACCGCTTTCCAGCAGGTTGCAGGGCCCGGCACCACCGGCAGCGCCAGCTGGCCGCCGGGCACCAGGTTGTAGTTGCCAGTGGCCTGCACATCCGCCATCACCCGGAACTCGCGCGCGCCTTCCACAAAGGTCTGCGCCAGCATGCCGGGAGACCCTTTGCTGGTATCCCCGAAGGTGATGGTGATCTGCTCGCCTTCGCGCAGGTAGCCGCCGCGCTGATGCACGGTCAGGATCTCGCCGAATGGGCGCTGGCCGCCGCTTTTCTGATAGTTCAGAAGCAGTTGGCCCTCACCGTTGCTAATCGCCGTCACGTAGTTCGGCGCTGTGGGGTCGCTCATCTGCGGTGAGCCCGCGTCGGACACCATCCGCATCGCAACGCGGATGCCGCCGGTGTCATCCAGCCCCAGTTTGCCGACAGTGTAGACCACTTTGAAGCTGTAGAAACCGCGCGGTTCCACCGGGGCGCCGCCTTGCATTTCGGCGCTGCCAAAGACCGCTGCGTCATGGCTGGGCACCACCGAAGGACCGTTGGCCCCCACCATTTCAAGGGGCACGAGTCCGTTGATTACTTTTTCAGCCATGTTTCAGCAACTTTCTCATCCAAGGAACATAATTCTAGACAGGATGATTAAAACTACATAGTTTTCATGTCAATTCACTTTCCCGACCGGACAAACCGGCGGAACCACAGGGAGACGACCAAATGAAATTTTCGATGAAGTCTGTAGCGGCCGCCGTGACCATGGCAGCGGCGGCGGTTTCCGGCGCAGCTCTGCCTGCGCAGGCCGAATATCCTGAAAAGCCGGTCACAATGGTTGTGCCCTACCGCGCCGGCGGCAGCACCGAGACCATGGCCCGCGTATTGGCCAAGGCCCTGACCGATCAGGTGGGCCAGAATGTGATCGTGAAAACCATGCCCGGCGCGGGCGGCGCAGTGGGGGCTACCGCGGTCTCCAAGGCGGCTGCCGATGGCTATACCATCCTGTTCATCGCCTCTTCGTCGGTCCTGTGGCCGCCGATGACCCAGAATGTCGACTACACCAGCAGCAGCTTCGATTTTGTGGCGCAGATCTCCGAATACCAGCAGGCACTGGTGGCCAAGGCCGACGCGCCCTACGACACGCTGGAAGAGCTGATCGAATACTCTAAAACCAACGCGCTGAACTTCGCGGATCAGTCGGCGATGTCGCGCACCTACACCAACTTCATCGCAGCCAAGGAAGGCGTGGCCTGGACCGGCATCCCGACCAAGGGCGGCGGCGAAATGGTGCCCTTCCTCTTGGGCGGCAAAGTGGACTTCGCCTACTCCGGCGGCATCCACAACCGCTATGGCGATGACATGAAAGTTCTTGTTTCCATGAACAGTTCCCGCCTGGCCAGCGCGCCGGATGCACCGGCCGTTTCCGAAGGCTACGGGGTCGCGATGCCCAGCCAGTCGATGGTTGTTGTCCCGGCCGGCACTCCGGAAGAGGTGATCGGCAAACTGGAAGCGGCGCTGAGCCTTGCGGTTCAGGACGCCGAATTCACCGACCTGATGGAGAACAAGCTGTCCTTCCCCGTCGTGTTCCGCCCCAGCGCGGAAATCACCGCCGCCATGGGTGAGACCGAGGCCGCACTGAAGACCGTTCTTGAGGCAACGAAGTAAAGTGTCTGAACCGGTGCACAGCCGCACCGATGCCATCGCCGGGTCCGTCCTGGCGGTGGCGTCCGCAGCGGCGATATTCTGGATGGTGCCCTCTTTCGTGGATGGCCCCATGACCGAGGGGCAGTTCTCGCCCCGTTTCTTCCCGACATTTGCCCTCTCGGTCGTGCTGGGGCTGTCGCTTGTGCTGGCGGTTCAGGGACTGACCCGGCTGCAACAGGACGCGCCTGCCGCTGCCACTGCCGGACCAGTCATCCAGACGGCAACCTGGGCGCTGTTCTCGGCGCTTCTGCTGGCCGGCGTCACCCATGCGGGCTTCATCATCACCGGCATTGCCGTGGTGCTGATCTGGGGCCTCGCGGCCGGCGGCCGTAACCTGAAGATCCTCGTTCCGGCTGGCTTTCTGCTGCCGCCGCTTGTTGCCTTCGCTGTTCAGGCCGCCTTTGGCGTCCAACTGCCCTGAGACACAGGACCTGACTTCATGATTGACCAGCTCATCGCCGGCTTTGCCGAGGCGCTTACATTTTATAACGTGCTCTTCATCACGCTTGGCCTGGTGCTGGGCATCGTGATCGGCGTCATTCCCGGACTTGGCAGTGTCACCGCCATGGCGGTGCTGATCCCGGTCACCTATTATATGTCGCCGGTCACCGCGATTGCTTTTCTGGTTGGCGTCAACAAGGGCGGCACATCCGGCGGGGCGATCCCTGCGGTGCTGCTGAACAGTCCGGGCACCGCCGAAAGCGCCGCTTCGGCGCTGGACGGCTACCCGATGGCAAAACGCGGCGAACCGGAACGGGCCATGAAGTTTGCACTCTATTCTTCGGTTACAGGCGACACTATCTCGGACATGCTGCTGATCGTGCTGGTGGTGCCTTTTGCCACCATTGCGCTGCAATTCGGCCCGCTTGAGTTTGCCTCGGTGCTGCTCTTTGCCTTCACGCTTCTGGCCGGCATCTCCAGCGCCTCGCCGGTGAAGGGGCTGATTGCCATCTTTTTCGGGGTTTTCCTAGCCACCATTGGCCTAGACCCGGTGGACAGCACACCGCGGCTCACCTTCGACCAGATCCACCTCTATGACGGGCTGTCGCTGATTGCCGTTGCCATTGGCTCCCTCGCGCTGTCCTCCGTTGCCGCGCAGCTGCTGGACATGGCTGCCAAACGCCGCGGCGGCGGCGTGCCGCATGAAGCGCTGCCGCCCTCGACCAACCGGCATCTCGGCGCGGTGGAGTTCTTTTCGCACTGGAAGACGATCATCCGCTCCTCCCTGTTCGGATCGGGTGTCGGCATGCTGCCGGGCCTCGGCGTCACACTGGCCGCCTTTCTCAGCTACGGCGCAGCGCGCAAAGCCTCGAAAGACCCCGACAGCTTTGGCAAAGGCAACCCGGAAGGCATCATCGCAACCGAGGCCGCCAACAGCGCCGTCGTCGGCGCCAACCTCGTGCCCGCACTGGCGCTTGGCATTCCCGGCAACGTGGCCGCCGCCCTGCTGATCTCGGCTTTCATCATCCACGGCATCGTGCCCGGCCCCTTCATGATGACCATGCATGGCGATGTGGTCTATGCGCTCTTTGCGTCAATGCTGATGGCCAATTTCCTGCACCTGATCGTTGGCCGCCTCGGCATCCCGGTCTGGGCGCTGGTCACCAAGGTGGATCAGGCCTATGTGCTTCCCATCGTGGTAATGCTTTGCGTCACAGGGGTTTACCTGCCGTCGCAATCCCTGTTCGACGTCGGTGTGATGCTGATCTTTGCGGTCCTGGGCCTGGTGATGTCGCGCACCGGGTTTTCAGTCGTCGGCATGGTGATCGGATTCATCCTCGGCGGGCTGTTCGAGACCTCGCTGCGCCAGTCGCTTCTGCTGTACAAATCCGACTACTCGGTGCTGCTGGAAAGCCCCATCGCGCTGGCATTCCTTCTTCTGGCTGCCCTTGTTATCCTACGCGGAATGTGGCCCGCAAAACGGCAGGAACCAGTGCATGACGCGCAATAACCCCCCGGCGGAGGCGGACGATATCGCCTTCATCGACACTTTGAAAAACGAATACACCCGCGTTCTGTTGTCGGAAAAGATCACCAAACGTGCTGCCCTGCGCATTGCCATGGTGAACCTGCTGACCGAAAACCTGCGCAAACCCGGAGACAAGCTGCCTGCCGAAAGCCTGCTGACCCGCCGCATGGGTGTCAGCCTTGGCACGGTGCAGTCGGCCTACAGCCAATTGCGCGAGATCGGGCTGATCGTGCGCCGCCGCGGCGACGGCACGAGGGTCGCCGATCGCCGCCAGACCCGCGGTAAAATCCGCCATTTCCGCATTCCGGCGCCCGGCGGCGGCTACCTTGCCGCCCGTCTGGAAAAAAACTGGATCGAACAGGAAACCGCAACAGGCCCTTGGGATGACTTTCTCGGCCACCCTGCCTCCTGCACCGCCGTGCGCCGCCACCTGACCCACGGCAACCCCGGCGGGCAGGACATTGAGATCTATGCCGATATGTATTTCGACACCGCCCGCGCTCCGGGCCTGGCGGGCATGCAGGCAGAAGAGCTGAGGTTCACCAATATCCGCCCCATCCTTGAGCACAGAGCAGGCGTCAAGGTTGCCCGGTTGACCAACCGGATCCGGCTGTGCCGGATGGATGGCGCCACGCGTGCCGGGGCCGGGCTGCCGCCGAAGGGGGCATATTTCGAAATCAGCGTACGCGCCTCCACCGCACAGGGGGACCCTGTCTATTTTCTGCGCTGGCTTATGCCCGCAGAAGCAGGTGAACTGGAATATGAAGACCTGGTCTCCTGAGGCAGGCCCCGGGCCGGCCGGGAGACCTAATGCAGCCGGACATGGCCTGTTTGCGACAGCATCGCCTGCAAATGGGCTTCGACCCCGTGAACGCAGCGGATCTCAGAATTCAGCTGCGTGAGCTCGGCAATCTGCAGCGGCTCTTCGGCCAAAAGGCGGCTGTTGCGGATATCTTCCAGCCGCGCGCGATGCCGCTTCAGCTCGGTGATGGAATGGATGACCTGCGCTTCTTCGATTTTGCCCCGTAACATCTGGCACTGACCCCTAAACCGGTGATTTAGCCAATCCTCACAAAACCACCATAAAGTGAATAACCGAAAAAAACCACTATTTTCATGACACCGCAGCCGCAGCATGGCGCCTTTGAGACCGGTCTGAGTTGAAAGTGGTGCGGGTGAAGGGACTCGAACCCCCACGCCATAGGCGCCAGAACCTAAATCTGGTGCGTCTACCAATTCCGCCACACCCGCACTGAACCGCAAAGCACCGCTTC
>CAJXHQ010000012.1 GCA_913054485.1 uncultured Paracoccaceae bacterium | reverse complement strand
TGGCAGCGGCAGTGTGCCGGGCGGCATTGCGCTGGGCGCGCGGCAGATGTTTGGCCGCCACGTGCATTGCTTCTTTGCCGAGCCGGTCTGCACGCCGCGCACGCTGGCGGCGCTGTCATCGCCGCGCCACGAACCGGTCAACGTGCGCGACATGGGCCTGCGCAGCCGCACCGCGGCGGCGGGCCTGTCGGAACCGGAACTGGCGCCGCTGGTGGCCGGGGCGATGGAAACCCAGCTGAGCGGGGTCTACACGGTCGAAGATGATACCATGTTCCGCTGGCTGGCGCAGGCGCAGGACCGTGCAGGGCTGCAGCTGGATCCGGGATCGGCCGCCAGCCTTGCGGGCCCGGAGATGCTGATGCGCAGCGAGGCGGGTAAAGCCTACCTGAAGAAGCACCGCCTGCAGGACAAGATGGACCAGGCCGTGCACGTTATGTGGGCCACGGCAGGCGGCTGCATGCCGGATGCGGATTACGAACGCTGCCTGATGCGGGGGCGCATGCTGACGGAAGGCGATATGATCGCCGCAGAATAGAAGCGGAATAACAAACAGCCGGCTGTTCCCAATTCGGGGCTTGCAACAGCCCGTCAGGCCGGCTCAGACTCCTCCCCAACTGCGGCCTGCTTAGCAGGCCGTTTCTTTTTGGGACGGCAGACAACCATGGGGCAGGACGCGACCCATTTTACATTCCTCATCGAACCTGGATTCACCATGCAGGCGTTTTCCTCCGCCGTGGAGGTACTGCGGGTGGCGCAGAAGCTGGGGGCGGACCATGCGCTGGACTATTCGGTAGCGGCGCTTGTGCCGGGGCCGGTGGCGGCCTCCAACGGCATCCGGGTGCTGCCGGATGCGCGTCTTGACGCGGTGCCGCGGGGCGGCAAGATCGTCATGGTCTCGGGCGCCGGGGCCGACCGCACACCGAACCCGGAGCTGATCGCCCGGCTGCGCCTGCTGGCCCGCGAGGGACGCGAGATCTGGGGAGTTTCCTCGGGGGTGGTGCGGCTGGCCCAGGCCGGGCTGCTGGAAGGCCATACCGTCGCCGCCCATTGGGAGGACATCGTCTATCTCAAGGATTTCTTCCCGAATGTGCGCACCGCGCCCTCGCTTTTTGTGCCGGACGGCAAGCACCCCACCTGTTCCGGTGGCGGCGCGGCGGCGGACCTGCTGCTGGACTATGTGCGCCGTACCAACGGCGACCGCTTTGTGGAGCAGATCGCCTCCACCCTGATGATCGACGGGGTGCGCGACGGGCGGCTGCAGCAGGTGAAGCCCGCGGATCTGCGCTTTGCGACTTCCAACAAACAGGTCTTTGCGGCAGTGAAACTGATGAGCGCACACAGCTTCGACCCTTTGCCGGTGCAGGAGGTGGCAGGCAGGATCGGCCTGTCCCAGCGCCAGCTGGAGCGGCTGTTCAAGGCGGAATTCAACCTCAGCCCTGCCAAAGCCTATGCCGAGATCCGTATGTCCGGTGCCCGGCAGGAGGTGATCGCAGGCCGCCGCCCGCTGATCGATATCGCGTTGGACTATGGCTACAACGTTGGCACCTTCTCCAAGGTCTACCGGCGGGTCTTTGGCACGCTGCCCTCAGCGGACCGGCAGGGCAGCAGCTGATCCGGCGTCGCTTTGCCTCATGGCAGATGTCGGTAATCGCCGGGAGGGGCGGCGCCCGGCACGGCTAGCCTGTTCTCCATCAAGGAGAATTTCATGGCCCGCCGCAGACCCCGCCGCCCTTCCACGCCTTCCGGACCTTCCGGTCCGGTGCAGTCAACGATGGCCCCGGCCGAAATCCTCTCGGCCGATCAGGTGGAGGCGATCAATCATGCCTCACTGAAGGTATTGCAGGAAACCGGGGTAGAGATCATGTCCGCCGCCGCCCGCGCCTGTTACAAAGCCGCCGGTGCCGAGGTGGATGAGGCCAGTGAACGGGTGCGTATGGCACCTGAACTGGTGGAGCAGGCTATCAAAACCTGCCCCTCTGAATGGACCTTCCATGCCCGCAACCCGGCGCGCAATGTGCCCATCGGCGGGCGCTGGCTGGCCTATTGCAACGCCACCACGCCGCCTTATGTCAGCGGGCCGGGCATGGCGCGCCAGCCGGGCAGCCTGAAAACCTTCACGCAAAGCGTGCAGCTGTGCCAGGCGCTGGACCAGATGCATTTCTTCTACGGCTACCCGGTGGAGCCGCAGGATCTGCCCGTGCACACCCGCCATCTGGATGCCTATCACACGCTGGCCACCCAAACCGACAAAGTCTGGCGGGCCTATGCGATGTCGGACATGGGCGATGCGCTGGAGATCGCGCGCATCGCCCGTGGGGTCACGGCAGAACAATTCGCGGCTGAACCCAGCCTCATGCTGAACTGCAACACCAATTCGCCGCTGAAAATCGACGAGCCGATGTGGGACGGGCTGATCGCAATGGCAAAACAAGGCCAGCCGGTGGTTATTTCCGCCTTCACCATGGCCGGTGCCATGGCCCCGATCACCATGGCCGGCGCGCTAACGGAACAAAACGCCGAATGCCTGGCCGGGATGGTGCTGACCCAGTTGGTGAACCCCGGCGCGCCGGTGATTTATGGCGCGTTCACGTCGAATGTGCACATGCGATCAGGCGCGGTCGCCTTGGGCACACCGGAATATGCGCAGGCCGCCATCGCAGGAGGGCAGCTCGCCCGGCGCTACGGGGTGCCTTACAAATCCTCCAACGTGAACAGCTCCAACGCGCCGGATGCGCAGGCCGCATACGAGAGCATGAATGCGCTGTGGGCGACCCATATGGGCCATTGTAACGTCATGGCGCATGGCATCGGCTGGCTGGAAAGCGGCCTCACCTTCAGCTTTGAAAAGGCCATCATTGACGCCGAAATGCTGCGCATGATGCAGGCCTTCCTGAAACCGCTGGATACCTCTCCCGAAGCCTTGGGCGTGGAGGCCATGGCCCGTGTCGGCCCCGGCGGGCATTTCTTTTCGGACCCGATGACGCTGGACCGCTATGAGACTGCTTTCTGGGATCCGATGCTCAGCGACTGGCGGCCCTATGAGGCCTGGTTTGAGGCCGGCAGCAAGACGGCGACCGAACGCGCAGGCGACATCGCATTGAAACTCTTGGACAATTTCCAGCCGCCGCCGATGGAGGCCTCCATTCGCGACGAACTGGACACTTATGTGGCAAAACGCAAAGAGGCTTTGGCAAGACCACTCACGCACGGATCATCATCATCGGCGGCGGCATCGTTGGTGTCTCCACGCTCTATCACCTCGCCAAGGCCGGCGAGCAGAACGCCCTGCTGCTGGAACGCCGCGAGCTGACAGCCGGGGCCACCTGGCACGCGGCCGGCAATGTGCACACGCAAAGCGCTTATGCCAATCTTTCGGCGCTGCAGGCTTATTCGCTGCGGCTCTATAACGGGCTCGCCGAAGAGGTCGGGCAGGAAGTCGGATCGCATGTGGTGGGCGGTTTCTTCCTCGCCCAGACCAAGGCGCGGATGGAGGAGTTCAAGCATCTCGCCGGCAAGTTCCGCGGCCTCGGGCTGGAGTAAGAGCTGGTCACGCCGGATGAGATCAAGGCGAAATACCCGCTGTTGAATGTCTCCGATCTGGAAGGTGGGGCCTGGGACCCGGAAGAGGGCTATGTTGATCCCTATTCCGTCACCATGGGGCTGGCGGCCGGCGCGCGCAAATACGGCGGCAAGATCAAGCGCAACACGCAGATCGACAGCATCACCCGTCTGCCCTCGGGCCATTGGCGTCTGACGGCAGGGGAAGAGGTGTTCGAATGCGAGATCCTGGTGAACTGCGCCGGCTTCTGGGCCGATGAGGTCGCCCGCATGGCCGGCACCCGCCTGCCGATCACCAATATGGAGCACCAGTATCTGGTCACCGACACTATGCCTACGGTCGCCGCGCTGGACTATGAGCTGCCGATGATCCGCGACTGCGACAGCCAGTATTACCTGCGCCAGGAGGGGCAGGGGCTGCTGCTTGGTCCGTGGGAGCAGAATTGCCGCCGCGCCTGGAATAAGTCTGATGGCCGCGCGCCTTGGTCCTTTGGTCAGGAGCTGTTCGAGGATGACTGGGACCGTCTGTCCGACGGGCTCGGCGCGATTTTCCACCGCATCCCGGATCTGGAAACCACCGGCATCAAGCGGGGCGTCAACGGCGCGATCAGCTTTGCCCCCGACGGCCGGCCTATAATTGGCCCGATGCCCGGCGTGCCAAATTTCTTCATCGCCTGCGGTTTCCTGGGCGGCATCGCGCAGGGCGGCGGCATCGGCCTTGCCATGAGCCAATGGATCCTGGAAGGCGAAAGCGAGCTGGACCTGCATTTCATCGACGTCGCCCGCTTTGGCGACTGGACAACCCGCGAATTTGCCCGCGAGCGCACCCATGAGATCCTGCCGATCCGCTACGAGCTGATCTATCCCGGCATCGAGCGCAAGACCGGCCGGCCGCTGAAAACCACGCCAATCTACAATGACCTGCTGAATCACGGCGCGGTGATGGGGCAGGCCTACGGCTGGGAACGCCCGCTGTGGTATGCGCCTGACGGCGTGGAACCCAAGGACGAGCCTAGCTTCCAGCGCCCGAACTGGTGGGAGCATGTTGGAAATGAGGCGAAAGCCATGGGCGAGGGCTGCGGCTTGTCCGAGATGTCCTCTTACGGAAAATTCCGCGTCAGCGGTCCGGATGCGCAGGCGTTTCTGGATCACATCGGATCCGCCAAAGTGCCGTCCAAGCCGGGTAAGGTGGCCCTGTCGCTGATGTTGAACACCCGTGGCGGCATTGTCGGGGACATTACCATCGAAAACTCAGGCGACGGCTCCTTCTACTGTGTCGGTGCGACCATGGGCGTCGCGCTGTATCAGCGCTGGATGGAGCAGAACACGGGCGATTTTGATGTGCAGATTGAAAACGTCACCGATCATTACGCCGCGCTGGGCATCGCTGGGCCGAATTCCCGCGCTCTGCTCAATGCGCTGTCAGGCGGGGCTTTCGATGATTTCCCTTTCATGACCTCAAAAGAGGTCGAAGTCGGCCGGGTGCGCTGCAAGGCCATCCGCATCTCTTTCTCGGGCGAGCTGGGCTGGGAGCTGCATTGCCCGATGCTGAACCAGAAGGCGCTATTTGATGCGCTGATGGCCGAAGGCAAAAACCACGGGCTGACCCTGATGGGCGGCCGTGCCATGGGCATGCTGCGGCTGGAGAAGGATTATCGCAGCTGGGGTCACGAGATGACCACCGAAGTCACGCCGCATGCCGCTGGACTGGACCGCTTCTGTTCAAAAACAAAGGATTACATCGGCCGATCCGTGGTCGACGGGGAGCGGGATACCCCGCCTGCAAAGCGCTTTGCCACGCTTGAGGTGGACGCAGAGGCGCCGCCTTGCTGGGGTACCGAACCGGTCCATAAGGAGGGGGAGCTGATTGGCTATGTCACTTCTGGCGGCATGGGCTGGCGCAGCGGTAAGATGCTGGCCGTTGCCTGGTTGGACAGCGCGAAGGCTGCGGCAGGTGGCAGGCTGGACGTTCAAATCCTGCAGCAGGATTGGCGGGCGGAGGTTTTGGCCGGCCCCGTATATGATCCGCAGAACGAAATACTGCTGGGATGACCCGGCATAAAGGGCGGTCTGAACGGGCCGCCCCCGCATTTAATGCAGAACTGCCCCATTATTGCACATTTGCGGATTTTTTTGCTGGCCTCTCTGGTTTCGCCATGATTCTTCTGTCCATATTTCAATAGAAAGCGTTAAAAATTCTCCCGTTAACAGCCGGTGCACTGGTTTGAGGGATTCTGACCGGTACAAACAGTGATTCGCAAACCGACCCAGAGGGCTCTTAATGACAACCGGCCGGCACATCACATCTGTCCGGGGCTTTAATGGCCTGATTATCCTGGCCGTCGCGCTGGTCCTTTCGGTTGTTGTCTATGCCATTGTCTGGACGGAAGGCAAAAACTCGGATTTCTTCGAGAAAAGCCTGCGGGCGGATGTTATCCGCGAGGCCGGACTGGCCCGCTCGCGGCTTGAAGGCTACCTGAACGCGGATGTGCAGCTCTTGCTGGGGCTGGCGGCGGTTTTGTCCACGGAACCGGATATGGATCAGGAACGCTATAGCGCTCTTGTCTCGCGGGTTTCTGCCGGGCACCCGGAGTTCCGCAATATTGCCGCAGCGCCTGGGCTGGTGGTTTCCATGGTTTATCCCGAAGGTCCGAATGCGCAGATTGTCGGGCTGGATTACAACAAGAATGAAGCGCAGCAGGCTGCCGCCTTCCGCGCACGTGACACCGGATCGACTGTTGTGGCTGGCCCGCTGGATCTTCTTCAGGGCGGCCGCGGGGTCATTTACCGCCTGCCCATTTTCACCGGCGACGGGGAAACGCGCGAGTTTTGGGGCATCCTGAGTGCGGTGATCGACGCGGATGTGCTGTTTGCAAGTTCCGGCCTGTCGGACCCGTCTCAGAATCTGGAGATCGCCCTGACAGGAGGCACCAATGGCAAGGAGGGGGAGGCTTTCTTCGGGTCGGCGGAAATTCTGGCGGACAGCCCTGTTGTTCTGGATGTTTCCCTGCCGGACGGGAACTGGCAGCTGTCGGCGCGGCCCCGGGGCGGATGGCCTGAACGGCCAGGTAACTTCTGGCAGCTTCGCTCCCTGCTTTTTGCTGCTGGGCTGATGATCATGGCGCCGATGCTGGCTGGCGCGCTGCTTGCTATCGCCCGGAACCGCACGATCGACTTGCTGCGCGGCCGCGAGGATGAGCTGAAGGCCATGTCACACCGGCTTGATGTTGCGCTGCGGACCTCTGTTATCGGGATCTGGGAATATAAGATCGATACCGGGGACCTGCTCTGGGATCAGAGCATGTGCACCCTGTATGGCACCGATAGGGCACCAGGTGTGCAGCCGCTGGGAGCATGGCATGATTCCCTGCATCCCGAGGATCATGAGATTGCGGTTCAGACGCTTGGCAATGCCATTGAAGAAGGCCGCCTGTCGTCAGAATTCCGCATCCTACGCGGAGATGGTGAAGTCCGCCATATCCGGGCGCTGGCCCGGACCTGGTCGATGTCGGACGGCGACTGGATGATCGGGGTGAATTGGGACGTGACCCGGGACGTGCAGCTGCGCGAAGAGGTGATCCGCACCAACCGCAAACTGTCGCTGGGCAACCGCGATCTCAAACGCGCCAAGCTGGAGGCCGAGCAGGCTGACCGGGCAAAGTCCGAATTCCTGGCCAATATGAGCCATGAGATCCGCACGCCCATGAACGGCATTGTTGGCATGGCCGACCTGCTTTCGGGATGTGATCTGCACAATGAGGAGCGCGGCTACGTGGAGACGATCCGCGAATCCTCCCTGGCCCTGCTGAAGATCATCGACGACATACTGGACCTGTCCCGGCTGGAAGCCGGCCAGCCGGCCATTTCAACAGCAGATTTCAACCTGCGCGGCGTGCTCCGCGGCGCGGCGGATCTTCTGCAAGCCAAGATCCGGGAAAAGGGTCTCTCCATGACTGTGGCGGTCTCAGAAGATCTGCCTCAGACGGTGCATGGCGACAGCGGCCGGCTGCGGCAGATCCTGATCAACGTGCTGGGCAATGCGGTGAAATTCACCTCGGAAGGGCATGTGGCCATGCGTGCCTTTGCCTCTCCGGAGGATCCCTGGGCGATTATAATCGAAGTTGAAGACAGCGGTGTCGGCATCCCCAAGGAGCAGCAGGCGGCGGTTTTTGACCGGTTCTCGCAGGCGGATTCCGCTGCCACCCGCGCCTTTGGCGGCACCGGGCTCGGGCTGACGATTTCGCGTATCCTGGCCGAGCGTATGGGCGGCGGCATCTCAGTTGTCTCCGAGCCGGGCCAGGGCTCCCGTTTTACTGTACGCCTGCGTTTCACCCCTCCCGAGGGCACCGCGCCCGAAACCCCGTTCGCGCCGGAGGCCGCCACTTTGGATGATCTGGATGGCTGCCGGATCCTGCTGGCTGAAGACAACCGCACCAACCGGCTGCTGATCCGGAAGTACCTGCAAGATCTGCCAGTGGAGCTGATCGAAGCGGAGAACGGCCGCGAAGCAGTGGCGCTTTGCGCCGAGCACCGGCCCTGTATCATCCTGATGGATATGTCCATGCCTGAACTGGATGGTCTGTCCGCCACCCGGGAGATCCGCGGGCTGGATATCAAACAGCCGGCAATTGTGGCCTTGACTGCAAATGCCTTTGACAGCGACAGGGAGAGCTGCCTGGCGGCCGGGATGGATCAGTTCCTGACCAAGCCCATTACAAAATCTCAGCTGATAGATGCGCTTGCATCGGCGGCGGCCAATCGGGAGCAGGGCGCGCTGATTGCTGCGGGATCCTGACACGTACGGAAGGCAGAAGGGCGCAGCCCGTCCTCCGCGCTGAGATGCGCGCGCGCTAACATTCTGACACAACCGTTTCCAGGCAATAGCCTGCGCCGGCAGCAGCCAAAAGTGTCAGTGTGGTCGGGGAAAAGTGGAGGCGAGTACCGGAATCGAACCGGTGTACACGGATTTGCAATCCGCTGCGTCACCACTCCGCCAACTCGCCAGCCTATGGTGTGAGACGTCATTAATCACATGCTTGCGCCGCGTGCAAGAGCGGTTTCGTGACTTTTCGCGGGCAATTACTCAGGTTGTTCGCGCTTCGTCTGACGTCTGGTGTATGGCCTCGGCGATCAGACGTGGCACACCGGGCAATGCGCCGGTCACCGGCATCAGCCCGCCCTTGAAATCTGCTTCCGCAAGGGCCTCGGGCACATCTTCCTTCACGTGATCGCCGCTCTGGGCAAAAAACGGCAGGCACAGGGTGCGGGAGGGCAGTGCGCGTGCGGCGGCACTGATCGAAGGCGGCTGCTCCACGTAACCACATCGGACCGCAGAGACCGGCAGCGCACGCGCCAGTTTTTCGGCAAAGGCTTCGGCGGCCTCTGCGGCCTTGGGTCCGCGGGCGGAGCCGTGGGCCGCCAGCAGGACCGAGGCGTCCGGCGCGGCCCAGTCGCGGGAGGCCAGCTCTGCCGCCAGTGCGGCGGCGGCAAGGCCGGGCAGTGCAGGGTCCAGGCCGAAGGGGCAGGCCATGTGGTAGCTGGTGCCTTCAAGCCTGCGCGGCAGAACCTTGCCGGTAAACCAGCCGCGCGCCATGAAAAACGGGTAGATCACACTGCCGTCCGCGACGGTCTGTTCAAGCCGGCCAGGGGTGGATAGCGTTGCCGAGCGCAGCTCCCAGCCGGGCAGCAGCCGGGCGGTTTCTGCGGCCAGCGCCGCCAGCTGCGCTTCGGGTTTCTGGGGCGCCGAAGGCTGGCCGTGGGCGACTAGAACGGCAAGGGGGCGGGGGGCGGTCATCAGCGGGTCCGGGCAATTGTTTTTCGATGGTCTTCGGGGGGTAACACTGCCTGCGGATACGGCGGATGGGAAGGGCCGGATCACTTCGGGGCGGTAAAAATCCGGGCTGCGGAAGGAACCTCATAAAGTGCCCTTGATGCAATAATAAGCGTTCCCCTAGAAGCGGATCCAGCCCGAGCGGGTATGGTGAAATGGTATCATAAGAGCCTTCCAAGAAAGAGTTGTGACTTTCGCCAAGTTGCACTGACTTGCTAATACACTCATTTAATTGGAAAATGACTTGACTGAGTATCGCTCAGTAGCACGGTGTATCAATTGGTTTCCGACAAAAGCTGACAAAATGCCAAAGCTGACAGAGACCTTTGGCCGCAAAGTTCCGCAGACAAAATCAGGCACTGACAAGCGCTGGCAAGCACTGGCATAGCGAGGTCCGAGGCCTCGTTCTCTTCGTGGGTAAGAAATCAAAGACGGGGTACGGCCAGAAGGATGTCGGCGGCCAAACGCGCCGCAAGCTCATCGGGCGGTTCCCAGTTATTCTGCCTGATACGGCGCGCCAGACCGCACTTGGGTTTGCACTTGAGTGGGGCGGGGAGCCGGAAAGAAATCCAGATAGGTGTGAACCGCCCCGGCTTGCCCGGAGAGCAAAACTCTCAAAATATGGCTCTCCATGGACAGGAAGAAGAATACGACAAGCCCGTACCCGGCCGAGTTCCGCGGGCGGGCGGTGCAGATGGTGATCGAACATCCTGATGGCTACCGCAGCCTGACGGCCGCGGTGCGCGATATCGCCGGCAAGCTGGGCTGCTCACCGGACATCAGCATGGCGTGACCCCGAGCGCATGCACAATCTCGGCGATCCGCGCTGCGGGCGTGCCCGGCGCCAGTTCGATCCTGACTTCGCCGGAGACGATCCGGATCACCTCTGCTGAAGCGGCACTGTCCGGCTCCGGCTGCACTTCCGGAACTTCGCAGACCACCCGCGGGGCGAAAACCGGTTCGTCCGGCTCCGCTGCTGGCAACACCAGCTTCCCCTGCTTCGCAAGCCGGCGCCAGGCCGACAGCTGGTTCGCTAAGACCCCATACCGCGCTGCCACGGCATTCACTGTCGCGCCCGGCTCAAGCGTATCCGCAACGGCCTGCGCCTTCACGGCATCCGGCCACCGCCGGTGACCAGACGCGTAGATCTCGACGCCCAACGACTTGAGAAACGAATTTGTGGCGCAGATTGCGCAACGCACTCCCCATCATGAGATGGGCAAGATCTCGCAGCACGGGATAAGCTCTACAACGTGTGGCCGGGACAGCGCTTACCCCCATTCCGCCCTTGGCGGCAAACCTCCAGCCGTTGTCTATTGGCTGAGAAAAGAAGAAACCAACACCGATCAGCAGGAGCAAACAGTAGCTTAAACTACGCCAGAAACTGTCCAAAGGTCGGGGAGCAGCTCACGGTCATTCCGGCGGGTCGCAGCAAGTCTGGAAACTCGAACTCACAAACTTCGGACACAAAGCGGACATCCAGGCTATCAAATTCAACGTCCACTTTCCTAGTCAGGCTGTTTGGCCCTACATCCACCGTCTATAATCGTGCCACCCGTCTTTGGTAACTCTGGCGACTTATTCGCAGCAAGGACCAGATCAACAAGAACGGCTTCATGCGCCATCAGGACATAATGTCGGATCACCCACGAGGTGATCAATGAGCGTACGCACTCTTGTCGTGAGATGCCGGTTTTGTGGAAAGAGCGCGGCCACAACATACGGTGAGACACGGTGCTCGGCAAAAAGCTCCACCAGGTCTCCAGATTTCAAGGCATCCGCAACCGTGTAGGCCGGGCATCGCGCGATTGCAGCGCCCGCTGCGGCGATGCGGGCCGATCCTGCCGGCGCGCTCATTCGAAAGCGCCCGTTCACCTGCACCGCTTCTTCTTGGCCGTCGATGTCAAATCTCCAAACAGTCGGCTCTGTCATATTGCCGTCGAGAATGCACTCATGGGTGGCTAATGTGCGTGGGTGGGTCGGCGTCCCTGCTCGTTCCAAATAGGCGGGCGATGCACAAACGACCAAGGGCATGCGACCAAGCTGCCGCACTTTAAGCGAACTATCCCGCATCGGCCCTATCCTGATCGCAAGATCGATCCCCTCCTCAACAATGGACACCCTTCGATCCGAGAATTGAAGATCAAGTTCGACATTCGGGTGTTTCGCGGCAAATCGAGCGAGCGATGGCGCCAGACGCAATGCGCCAAACCCTGTGGGCGCAGAGATGTGGATCGCGCCGCGCAGGGATGCCTGTTCATTTCTCACGCGTTCCTCAAGCTCATCAAACCCATCGAGGAGCGGTGCGCACAGCGCCAAGTATGTCGCACCCGCATCAGTCAAAGCCACACTGCGCGTCGTGCGGTTTAGCAATTGCACACCGAGCGCGTTTTCCAGATCGGCCACGTATTTGCTGACCAAACGCGCGGATCGCCCCATCCGCTGTGCCGCGACGGTGAATGACGCGTTTTTTGCGACCAGCGCAAATGCGCGCATGCGATCAATCTTGTCCATGTCATTGCGCCCTTTCAGGGCTTAAACTTACACCGAAATCGGCAATTATTCCAAAAGAATGCAACGGATATGACTCTCTTAGAAGCTAAAAAATGACTGGAGACACCGATGTCAAACGCCGTTCGCATTCACCATTTCGCCAAATCTGGCCACGCACATCGTGCCTTGGTATTCGCAAAACTTGCAGGGATTGCACATGAGGCCGTTCCCGTTGACCTTGCTGCTGGCGCGCATAAGGCGCCCGACTTTCTTGCGATGAACCCGAATGGCCAGGTCCCGGTTCTGGAAGATGGCGATGTGATTGTGCCAGATTCGAATGCGATCCTTGTCTACCTTGCTCGGGCTTATGCGCCTGACTGGATTCCCAGCACTGCCATTGGAGAGGCCGAGGTCCAGCGCTGGCTCACACTCGCTGCTGGCGAGATTGCCTTTGGGTCCTGTGCCGCGCGGTTGATCACTGTTTTCGGCGCGCCTTTGGACGCAGATTTCGCGGCCGCCACCGCCGAGAAGGCAATGCAGAAATTGGAACAAGGGCTTGAAGGCAGCGATTGGCTGGTCGGTGATCGCCCGACAATCGCTGATGTGGCGACATATTCCTACACGGCGCACGCGCCAGAGGGGAACGTGTCACTTGATCCTTATCCAAACGTGCGCGCGTGGCTTGCCCGTTTCGAAGCCCTGCCTGGGTTTGAAGCAATGCCAGCGACCGCTGTTGGACTTGCGGCTGAGTAGGGAGACTTGAAATGACCAAGGAAGCACCCCGCCATCCACTGCCGCCATTTACCAAGGAAACGGCCATCAAAAAAGCGCGCCTTGCCGAAGATGGATGGAACGGCCGTGACCCTGCCAATGTCGCGCTCGCCTATACGCCTGACAGCAAGTGGCGTAATCGGGTCGAGTTTCCCGAAGGCCGTGACCAAATTGAGGCGCTCTTGACGCGCAAGTGGGCCAAGGAACTGGACTATCGCTTGATCAAGGAACTATGGGCGCATGACGGCAACCGAATTGCTGTGCGTTACGCCTACGAATACCATGACGACAGCGGCAACTGGTTCCGGGCTTATGGCAACGAGAACTGGGAATTTGACGAAAACGGGTACATGGAACGTCGGTTCGCCAGCATCAACGAACATCCGATCGCAGAGACAGAACGGAAGTTCCACTGGCCGCTCGGGCGTCGTCCTGACGATCACCCAAGTCTGAGCGATTTGGGCCTCTAATCCAACATTTGGGAGCATCGAAATGCCCCCAAATGCAATATCTAATGATGAGGGCGGAAGGATCAGGCAATGACGCAGATACATCGGTCGCATAAGGGGGAGTTGCTGCTGCAAGAACGGCGCGATACACCCAAAGAGCTCACGGATGCCATTCCGCAATACATCAGCAGTGACATGCCGCAGCAGCACGCGGATTTCTTTGCTGGCCTGTCCTACCTGCCTCTGGCGACGCTCGACCAACGGGGGCGTCCTTGGGTCAGCGTTTTGGTCACAAGCTCGGATGATGAACCATCCGTCGGGGTCAAGGTGTTGGGTGGCAACACAACAGATGTCTTTGCCGAGACCAGCCCCTTTGACCCGTTTGCGCGGGCTTTGCAGCAAGCGCCTGCGTCTGCCGGTGAAGGGCGACTATTTGCGGGCGTCGGCATCGACTTCAGCAACCGTCGGCGCAACAAGATAGCCGGATCAATCAGCCATGCCTCAGTTGACGAGGCAGGGAGTGTCCGGCTTCGGCTTCTCTCCGACCAGCATCTGGGGAATTGTCCGAAATACATTACCGTGCGCAGATTAGCGCACATACGGCGCAGGGCTGAGCTGTCTTTTGACAGCTTTGACAATAGCACATCTGCCTTGCCTGCGGACGCCAAAGCCGTGGTTGATCGCGCAAGCACCGTCTTTCTGGCGACAAAACACATCGCACAGAGCACTGCTGCGGGCACGCAGGCCGATATGGGCGTTAACCATCGCGGCGGTGCGCCGGGCTTTACCCGCATCTACGAAGAAAACGATGCCGACCAAGTCACAACTTATCTGGTTTTGCCGGATCATTCCGGCAATCGCTTTTATCAGTCTTTGGGCAACATTGAGACGGACCCACAGGTCGGGCTCGTGTTCCCGGATTTCGCCACGGGTCATGTATTGTATGTCACTGGGGAGGCTGAAAACCTGCTCGACGATGACGCCGAGGCGCTTATGCCGCGGGTGAGCTTAGTGACGCGTATCAAGGTGACGGGGGCGGTCTTGGTAAAAGATGGGCTCAACCTGAAACTAACGTCTGAGGAGCATTTTTCGCCTTACAATCCGCCGGTGAAGCTCTTGCGGCAGGAACTGGAACAGATGGGGCAAGCCGCCGTGGCCGACGACAATGCCGCCGCGACCTCGGCCACGCTCGTTTCATCTCAAGCTCTTTCCGACAGTATCAAGACATTCAACTTCAGACTCTCATCGCCCATCAATGCGCCCTTGCCCGGCGGGTTTGGCGTCTTTGATTTTTCGGGCATTTTGCACGTCGGCTACAGCCATATGAACGAGGCTAAGCCCCAGCTGGTGAACGAAGATTTTGTCCGGACGTGGACACTTTCCAGCGCGCCAAGGTTTGATCCGAATACCAATGCTTTCCGTGCAACCGACCATATCAGCGTCACCGTCAAACGCAAACCGGGCGGATTGATGTCGAATGTACTACACGACAATGCCAAGAAGCTCATCTCGAACAATCTGCCTGTCGCCTTCAAGGGGATTGGCGCTGGGTTCACTTGTTTCACAGAGGGGTCTGATGGCACGGCCCCTAGTGTCCCGCCAAAGATGCTTTGGATCGCAGGCGGGGTTGGCATTACGCCTTTCATGTCGATGTGGGACGGAATCCTTCAAGTTGCGAACGCAAACCCGGATCAGATTTCGACCGACATCGTGCTTCTGTTTGCCGGGCGCGATGACGATATCAGCGTCTTGAAACACTTTGGCGCGCGGCATGGCTCGCTACCGGATCACGTGAAGCTCCGCATAGTTGCCTTGCAAAGCTTGAGCAGTTCCCCATCCAAAGCACGATCCGCTCGGGACGGTCTGCGCAAAACGCTCTTCGGCAAAGTACTGAAACTCGAAGAACGACGCATGGAGATTGATGACATTCAATCCGTCGCGGACCTGAACGCGCGAGAGGTGTTCATGTGTGGACCTGACGCTTTGATGAATGGGAGCGAAGCAATGCTCACAGAATTGGACGTCGACGAGTCTCGACGTCATCGCGAGGCATTTTCCTTCTGATTTCGTGGCAGCCCGCCTGACCCATTCATACGGGTTTCGTGTGGACCTAATATCTGATCACGCCGCACCAGAGAGAAACAACTTATGCTCTGCTACCCAACCTTGGGCCACCGGAAGCTGGAATTTCCCGGCTGTTTCACGATGACGGGCCGGTAACGCCATCGGGATAATGCATGGCGATCTGGACGTTGTATCCGATCGCCCTGTGAGGTCTGTCCTCGTTGCAGTGTCTACGCCAATCCTCCAGCTTTTGGCGGCCATCCGCAAGGCTCATGAACCAATGGGCATTCAAACATTCGGCCCGCAGCTTGCTGTTGAATGCCCCGATGAGCCCTTTGTCCGTTGGCTTTCCGGGCCGTGAGAAGTCCAGCGTGACGTCGTTGGCGTAGGCCCAAAGATCCAAGTCGCGCGAAATGAATTCGCTGCCGTTGTCGACTCTGATCGTCTTTGGATAACCGATCCGCCCGCAGACCCGTTCGAGCGTCGGAACGACGTCTTCGCACGATAGGTGAAGCGCGGATCGGCCGCAGGGCAGTACCTGGAATGGGTGTCGACCACCGTCAGGATGCGCAGCTTCTTACCCAGGGCGAGCTGGTCGTAAACGAAGTCCATCGGCTAAACATCATTTGGTCCGGTCGCCTCCTGGCGGTCTTCCCGCCGCTTCGCTTTTACCCGCCGCTTCGAGCGCTGGTTCCGCAGCTGCAGGCCCAACTCATTGTAAAACCTGCGGGTCTTCTTCATGTTGACTATCCGCGCCTCCCGCCTCTGCAACACGTGGACGCGGCGGTAGCCGTAGCGCACGTGGGTCTCTGCAAATTCCTTGATCCGCCGCTCAACGGCAGCCTGGTCCGTACGCCGGGACTTGTAGTGGTAGGTGGAGGTGTCGAAGCGGATAGTCCCAAAGGCCCTCCGGATCGACACGCCCCAGTCGACGCACATCCCTGTGACAATCTTGCGCAAACGGCCAGGCTTCAGGGGGCAGAGCACACCATTTGTAGGAGGCATCACTATGTCCGATTACTCCACTTTACTGCTGTGTGAAACAGTCATAACGTTCGCGTATTGTTCACAGCATGCGAGATGAAGTAATGGCAGTGGTTCGGTGGCAAGATTGGCAGGGCCATGGGCTTGAGCATTGCGTTTACCGAGAGGAAGCCGAAGGCTTGGTTCTTGAGGGCGTTGTCGCTGGAACGCGCCGTGGAATATATGGTGGTCATTACTTTGTCCGCGCTGACGCCTTTTTTCGAACGCGTGAGGTTCGCGTTGAATATGTAAGTGGCCCAAGATTGCATGTTGAAGCCGACGGTGATGGAAACTGGCGCGACATGATTGCGGGCAATTCGTTGCCGTCCTTAAACGATTGTTTTGACGTTGACATTGGGATCACACCCGCCACGAACACTCTACCTATCAAGCGGTTGAATCTATCGGCTCAAGAGAGCCAAGATATTGCGGTCGCATACATACCTCTCCCGGATCAGATTGAGGGGGATTTTTTGCCACAAAGAGCAGAGCAGCGTTACACCTGCTTGGTGCCGCATCAACTCTATCGCTATGATGGTCTATTTCGGGCGTTCACCGCTGAGCTTGAAATCGACGAAAATGGTCTCGTGTTAGACTATCCTGACACTTTCCGAAGGGTTGCAATTTCCGAATAGAAAGAACCATGTTGCTGCACACCGCAGCCGTTCCCGGCGCATTTTTTCCCATCACTTTTACTGGCGTGAGACCGATCAACTCGTAGTATTCGCGAATTACCTGTTGTACCCGTTAGGACGCAGCATTCGGATCACCCAGAGCGAGTTCAGCACAAGCGACATTGTAACGAAATACGCGCTGGTGACCCAAAGAGAGACCTTCGGCGACCGGCGTGAGTTCGGTGATCAGGCGCATCGCGCTACGCCTGTCACCGTTTCTAGCCAGGAAGTTCATCCGCATTATGCCCACGCGAAGCCGTTTTTCAGCTCCCAGATCGTGGGCTGTGATCAGAGCCTCCATTCGGTCGAGCCATGATACCGCCCCGGTCGGAATTCGCTCTAATATCCGCAAATGCCAGTGCATCGAGGGCCATAATTTGCTGATCTGGAGTAACGGCTTCGTCCTGTGCACCCTTGACCAGGAAAGCTTCGATTTCGGGCCAGACACCCATTTCGTGGAAGAGCTCGCCGGTCCCCATCTCGACCAAAAAACCTAGGCGACCGACCTCACCGGTGAGCCGGAGAAAGAGGGAGAACTTTGCAGGGTTCCAGCTCTCTCGCAGGCTATTCTCTACTGCAGTTCGCAGTGCCTCCTGTTGCGCCTTCAATCTGTCGGCACCGTGCAATGGCTTTGTTGCACAAACCTGTTGATGGGATTCACTACGTGAATCCAGCATGATAG
>CAJXHQ010000011.1 GCA_913054485.1 uncultured Paracoccaceae bacterium | reverse complement strand
GCAGCGCTTGACGCTGCGGATGAACTGGCCAAAAGCCTGACCTCCAACTAAGGGACCCGCCATGCTCTGGTCATTGATTAAGATCCTTGTTTTTGTTGCGATTGTGGCGGCTATGGCCTTTGGGGCCGGGCTGCTGCTGGAGACCTCCCACGGGGTGCAGATCACCGTTGCTGGCACGGAATACACGCTGGGTGCGCTGCAATCCGTGATCGCGCTGGGCGTGCTGCTGGTGGTGCTCTGGATCGCGCTGAAACTGGCCTCACTGCTGGTGGCGACGCTGAAATTCCTCAACGGCGATGAAACCGCTCTGTCGCGCTATTTCGACAAGGGGCGCGAGCGCAAAGGTTATCAGGCGCTGGCCGACGGGCTGATGGCGCTGGCCTCGGGCGAGGGGCGGCTGGCCATGGCCAAGGCCGCGCGGGCCGAGAAATACCTTCAAAGCCCTGAGCTTACGGGCCTGCTGACCGCGCAGGCCGCAGAACAGGCCGGCGATACCCGCAAGGCGGCGGAGGCCTATAAAGGCCTGCTCACCAACCCCACGACGCGGTTTGTGGGCGTGCGCGGGATCATGAAACAGAAGCTCTCGGAAGGGGATGACGAGACCGCTCGAAAGCTGGCTGAAAAGGCGCTGGCGCTGCGCCCCAAGAGCGAGGACGTGCAGGACACGCTGCTGAAGCTGCAGGCGCAGGCGCAAGACTGGGCCGGCGCGCGCGAAACACTGACCACCAAGCTGAAGACCGGCACCCTGCCGCGCGATGTCTTCAAACGCCGCGATGCGGTTCTGGCCCTGTCCTCGGCCAAGGATATCCTTGAGGAGGGCGCCAGCCTCGAGCAGCAGGAACAGGCGATCGAGGCCAACAGGCTGTCGCCCGACCTGGTGCCCGCCGCAGCCATGGCCGCGCGTGCCTATATTGCCAAGGGCAAGAAGCGCAACGCCGCCAAGGTGGTGAAAAAGGCCTGGGACGCGCAGCCGCATCCTGAGCTGGCCCATGCCTTTGCCGAGATCGAGGCCGCCGAAACCCCGGCGCAGCGGGTCACCCGTTTTGCACAGCTGTCGCGCCTGAAACCGGAGCACGATGAAACCCGCCTGGTGATGGCCGAACTGCATATCGTGGCCGAGGATTTCCCCGAGGCCCGCCGGGTGCTGGGTGATCTGCCGGAACGCGCCCCCGATGCCCGCGCCATCACCCTGATGGCGGCGATTGAGCGCGGCGAGGGCGGCTCGGACGCGGTGGTGCAGGGCTGGCTGGCCCGCGCGCTGAGCGCGCCGCGCGGCCCGCAGTGGGTCTGCGGAAACTGCCACAATGTGCATCCCGAATGGACGCCCGTATGCGATCACTGCTCCAGCTTCGACACGCTCAGCTGGAAGACACCCGAGTCACCTGAGATCGCCAGCGCCACCGGCGCCCAAATGCTGCCGCTGATCGTCGGCGCGCTGCAGGACAAGCGCGAGGAGCCGGAAGAGGCCGAGGTGGTGGAAGAGACCGCCGCGGAAGCGCCGGCCGCAGAGACGCCGCAGCCCGAAGAGGCCAAATAGGTCTTTTCTAGGCGGCGCGCCGCTGCTAAAAGCGCGCCGCACATGCTTTGGACGGCACAGGCCGCCCGGAAAGCCTCAATAGCTCAGCTGGTAGAGCAGGTCCTTCGTAAGGACAAGGTCGGGGGTTCGAGTCCCTCTTGAGGCACCATTATTCCATCCCCCTTTGACATCACCGCAAGTCACCTGCTGTTTGCCGCGTGACACTGCGGCGGTCTTTCCCGTGGCTTGCAAATGTGACTAGATATGCCGGTCCGCCGCCGCGGCGGGCGCGGAAGAGTACAATAAGGGAAGGTACATATGGGGCATATCCTCGCCATTGATCAGGGCACCACATCCAGCCGGGCAATTGTCTTTGACGGTGCGATGAAGATCGCCGCCTCGGCGCAGGAAGAGTTCACCCAGCATTTTCCCGATTCGGGCTGGGTGGAACATGAACCCGAAGACCTGTGGCAGACCGTATTGCGCACCTCGCGCGCCGCGATTGAAGAAGCCGGACTGCAGGCCGCAGATGTGACCGCCATCGGCATCGCCAACCAGCGCGAGACGACGCTCGTCTGGGACAAGGCAACCGGGGAGCCAATCCACCGCGCCATTGTCTGGCAGGACCGGCGCACCGCGGATTATTGTTCGGAGCTGCGTGCGGCGGGACATGACGCGTTGATCAACCGGAAGACCGGCCTGCTGGCGGATCCCTATTTTTCAGGCACCAAGCTGAAGTGGCTGCTGGACAATGTCGACGGCGCGCGGGAACGGGCGGAGCAGGGAGAGCTGCTGTTCGGCACGGTCGACTGCTTCCTGATCTGGAAGCTGACCGGCGGCAAATCCCATGTGACCGATGCCACAAATGCGGCGCGCACCATGCTCTATGACATCCATACGGGCGGCTGGAGCGCCGAGATTTGCAACCTTTTCGGTATTCCGATGCAGATGCTGCCCGAAGTGAAGGATTGCGCCGCTGATTTCGGCACTGCCGGGGCGGAGCATCTGGGGGCCGAACTGCCGATCCTGGGCGTGGCGGGCGACCAGCAGGCGGCCACCGTGGGGCAGGCCTGTTTTGAGCCGGGGATGCTGAAATCCACCTACGGGACGGGCTGTTTTGCGCTTTTGAACACCGGCGAAATGCCGGTGCAGTCAAAAAGCAACCTGCTCACAACCATTGCCTACCAGTTGGACGGTAAGCCAACCTATGCGCTGGAAGGGTCGATCTTCATTGCCGGTGCGGTGGTGCAGTGGCTGCGCGACGGGCTGAAGATTATCGAAAGCGCCGGCGACACCCAGACGCTGGCCGATGCCGCTGATCCCCATCAGGAGCTGATCCTTGTGCCCGCTTTCGTGGGTCTTGGCGCGCCCTATTGGAATGCGGAATGCCGCGGGGCGGTTTATGGCCTGACCCGTGGTTCCGGCCCGGCGGAATTTGCCCGCGCCGCCTTGGAAAGCGTCGGCTTCCAGACCCGTGACCTGCAAGAGGCGATGCTGGCTGACTGGGACGCCAGCGCCTATGATGCGACACTGCGGGTGGATGGCGGCATGTCGGCCTCTGACTGGGCGATGCAGTTCCTGGCGGACATCCTGGACGCGCCTGTGGACCGTCCCGAGGTGTTGGAAACCACTGCGCTGGGGGCGGCCTGGCTGGCGGGTCAGAGGGCCGGGATTTACCCGGCGCAGGCGGAATTTGCCAAATCCTGGGCGCTGGAGCGGACGTTTGAGCCGCAGATGGGCGCAGACCGCCGCGAGGCGCGTTATGCGGCGTGGAAACGGGCGGTTCAGGCGACAATCTCTGCCGCTGGATGAAACGGGTGGAATGAAAATTCCAAAATTGCTAGGGTCCCCGTCAGCAGATGACAGGGGACCTTTCATGACCGCCAAACCGCAATCCGTTGAAGAGTTTCAAGCCCGCCTGCGCGAGGTCTCGGACGGGTTGCCGAAACGAATGCGCCAATGCGCGGACTATCTGGCGGCCAATGCGGACCGGGTGGCGCTGTCGACGGTGGCAGAACTGGCCGCAGGGGCCGGGGTCGCGCCCTCGGCGATGATGCGGTTCTGCCAAATCCTGGGCTATTCCGGCTATTCCGAGATGCAGCAGGTGTTCCGCGCGGCGGTCAGCTCCGGGTTTCCCGATTATGCCAGCCGCATCGCCTCCCTGCGCGACCGCGGTGCAGATAGCCCCTCGGCGCTGCTGGCGGAATTTGTCGACGCCGGGCGCGGATCGCTGGAGACCCTTGCAAATAAAGTTGATGCGCGGGTTCTGGATCAGGCCGTGGCCGCGCTTGCAGGCGCGCGGATGATCCACTTGGCCGGCATGCGCCGGGCCTTTCCTGTGTCGGCCTACCTCGCCTATGCGTTCGAGAAGATGGGCCACCCTGCGATGCTGCACGATGGGGTCGGGGCCCTTCAGCAGGCGGCGTCGATCCGCGAAGGCGACGCGCTGATCGCCACCACCTTCACGCCCTATTCCGGCGAAACGGTGGATCTGATCCAGTCCTGCGCGGACCGTGGCATTCCTGTTGTGGTGCTGACCGATTCGCCCCTCGGCCCGGTTCAAAGCGGCTCTGTCCTGACCCTGCCGGTGGCCGAGGCCGATGTTGGCGCTTTCCGGGCGCTGTCGGCCACCCATTGCCTTGCCATTACCCTCGCGGTGGCCGTCGGGGCCGCAAAAAGCGGTGGCGGATAGAATAAAGCCCTTGATTCAGGTCTCAATGGAATGTTTATTCTATTCTCAGCGCGGACCGCGGGTCTGGCCCGCGCACGGAGGGTTTTGCGATGAAAAAGCTGGATGTGATCACCATTGGCCGGTCTTCGGTCGATCTTTATGGCGCGCAGGTGGGCGGGCG
The DNA here is from genome assembly GCA_913054485.1 of uncultured Paracoccaceae bacterium. Lineage (GTDB taxonomy): Bacteria > Pseudomonadota > Alphaproteobacteria > Rhodobacterales > Rhodobacteraceae > FREY01. The sequence continues at coordinate 14,094 of CAJXHQ010000011.1, read as the reverse complement.
GCTCGAGGATATGAGCTCCTTCAACAAATATATTGGCGGCTCACCCACGAATATGGCGGCGGGCACGGCGCGGCTGGGGCTGAAATCGGCCGTCATCACCCGTGTCGGCGACGAACACATGGGGCGGTTCATTCGCGAGGAGCTGGCCAAGGAAGGCGTCGACGTGCGCGGCGTGAAGACCGACCCTGAGCGGCTGACCGCGCTGGTGATCCTCGGCATCCGCGACCAGGAGCAGTTCCCGCTGATCTTCTACCGCGAAAACTGCGCTGATATGGCGCTGAGCGAAGAGGATATTGAGCCTGCCTTCATCAGTGAGGCCCGCGCCGTGGTTGCCACCGGCACGCATCTTTCCCACCCGCAGGTGGAGGCGGCGACGCTGAAAGCCTTGCGGCTGGCGCGTGAAAACGGATCGCAGACCGCGCTGGATATCGACTACCGCCCGAACCTCTGGGGCGTGGCGGGCCATGGCGACGGCGAGAGCCGCTTTGTGGAAAGCGCCAAGGTGACGGAGAAGCTGCAATCGACGCTGCACCTGTTTGATCTGATCGTCGGCACGGAAGAAGAGTTCCACATCGCCGGCGGTACCACCGACACCATCGCCGCCCTGCGCGCGGTGCGGGCCGTCAGCAATGCGACGCTGGTCTGCAAACGCGGGCCGATGGGGGCTTCGGCCTTCACCGGTGTTATTCCCGATACGCTGGATGAGGGCCAGTCCGGCCCCGGTTTCCCGATCGAGGTCTTCAACGTGCTGGGTGCGGGCGATGGGTTCATGTCGGGCCTGCTGAAAGGCTGGCTGGATGGTGAGGCCTGGCCGGTGACGCTGGGCTACGCCAATGCCTGCGGTGCCTTTGCCGTCAGCCGCCACGGCTGCACGCCGGCATACCCCAGCTGGGAGGAGCTGCAGTTTTTCCTGAAACGCGGCGTGACCGAACCGGCCCTGCGCAAGGACAGGGAGCTGGAACAGCTGCATTGGTCCACCAACCGCAAGGGCGACTGGTCCACCATGCGGGTCTTTGCCTTCGACCACCGTATCCAGCTGGAGGAGATGGAAGGCGCAACCCCTGAGAAGATCGGCGCCTTCAAGGAACTGTGCCTCGATGCCGCCGCGCAGGTGGCCGGCGGGCAGCCGGGCTATGGCTTGCTGTGCGACAGCCGGCTGGGGCGCGATGCCCTTTATAAGGCCGCAGGGCAGGGGCTGTGGATCGGCCACCCGGTGGAATGGCCCGCCTCGCGCCCCTTGCAGCTGGAGCCGGAGCTGGGCGAGGATTTTGGCGGGCTGGCGGAATGGCCGGCCGAACATGTGGTGAAATGCCTCTGCTTCTATCACCCCGATGACAGCGATGCGATGAAGGCAGAGCAGGAGGATGTGGTGAAACGGCTGTTTGCCGCCAGCCGCCGCAACGGGCTGGAGTTCCTGCTGGAGGTGATCCCCTCAAAGGTCGGCACGGTCACCACGGAAACCACCCCTGCGATCATCCAGCGTTTCTATGACATCGGCGTTTTCCCCGACTGGTGGAAGCTGGAGCCTTTCAAGACAGATGCCGACTGGGCCGCCGTGGTCGATGCGATCACCCGCAACGACGCCAATACCCGCGGCATCGTGGTGCTGGGGCTGGACGCCCCGGCAGAGGAGCTGTTTGCCAGCTTTGCCCAGGCCGCCAAGTTTGATCTGGTCAAAGGCTTTGCCGTCGGCCGGACAATCTTTGGCGATGCGGCGCGCGCCTGGATGACCGGCCAGATGGACAGTGCTGAGGCGGTTGCCATGATGGCGGCACGCTACCGCAGCCTCTGCGATGTTTGGGACAAGGCACGGACAGAGACAACATGACCTTATTCAGAGACTGATTACCGCCCAAAGCTGCTAGCAGCGCGGGGCACCACCACCAGCCATGAAAGGATAAATCCATGGTGGATACTGAATTCGAATATGTCGGGTATTTCGACCGGGAGTCCTGTGACCTCGACGAATTCAAGGTGCTGACCTCGCAGAGTCTCACAGCGGATGCGGTGCCCTTTGCCGCTGCCGTGGATCAGAACGTGCCGGTCTATGACATGCACGCCCTGCGCCCGGTTTTGGGCGACGCGGTAGCGCGCAAAAAACTGCTGGCCGAATGGGGCTGGGTGCTGAGCCGGTCGGCCGGGGTTGTGGCGCTGAAAGGCGCCTATGCAGACACTGCGCCGATCGATGCGGCCAGCAAAGTGTTCGACCAGATCATCGCGGAAGAAAAGGCAGCCAGCGGCGGCAAAGCGGATCACTTTGCGGCCAAGGGCGCAAACGACCGGATCTGGAATTCACTGCAGAAACTTTGCGACGCGGCTCCGGATGTCTTTGCCCGCTACTACGGCAACGAGGTGATTGCGGCGGTTTGCGAAGCCTGGCTCGGGCCGAACTACCAGATGACCGCGCAGGTCAATCTGGTGCGCCCCGGTGGCGGCGCGCAGACGGCGCACCGGGACTACCACCTGGGTTTCCAGACCGAAGATGTTGCGGCGCAATACCCGGCGCATGTGCATGACCTGTCAGCGGTGATGACCCTGCAGGGCGCCATTGCCCATTGCGACATGCCGGTGGAAAGCGGCCCGACCAAGCTGCTGCCCTTTTCCCAGGCCTACCGTCCCGGATACCTGGCCTACCGGACGGAGGCGTTCAGGGAGTACTTCGAGGCGGCCTGTATTCAGCTGCCCCTGAACAAAGGCGACGCGGTCTTCTTTAATCCGGCGCTGTTCCACGCGGCAGGAGCCAATGTGAGCGAAGACATCCACCGGATGGCGAACCTGCTGCAAGTGTCCTCGGCCTTTGGGATCGCAATGGAGAACATCGACAGGCTGGCCATGTCGAAACGGCTCTATCCTGCGCTTCAGGAGTTGAACGGCACGCTCAGCGCGGCTGAGATGAAAGCCGCCATCGGCGCCTGCGCGGAGGGCTACTCCTTCCCGACCAATCTGGACACAGATCCGCCGATTGGCGGGCTGGCACCGGAAACCCAGGCGGCGCTGATGACCCGCGCGCTGGGCGAGGGCTGGACGGCAGAGGCCTGCAACGCGGCCTTGGACGTGCAGGCAGACCGCCGCCGCGCATGTTATACTGGCGGGGCGCGAACACGCCCCGCCAACCGTGATTCGAAGGGAGTGAAGATGAGTGATCTTCTGCGCAAACCAACCGGCACAGCCGGCAAGGTTCATGACATCACCGCAGCCTCGGCGCGCGGCCCCTTAAGTCCGGACTGGTCTTACGTGGGTTTTGGCCTCTACCATCTGGAGCCGGGTGAAACCGTGGCTGAACCCACCGGCGATACCGAGGTCATTCTGGTGCTGGTCGAAGGCAAGGCGCAGGTCGCTTGCGATACGATGGACTTCGGCGAAATGGGCGACCGGATGAACGTGTTCGAGAAGACCCCGCCCCATTGCGCCTATGTGCCAAATGCCAACAGCTGGTCCGCCACCGCCACCACCAAATGCGTGCTGGCGGTCTGTGCCGCCCCCGGCAAGGGCAACCACTCCGCACGCCGTCTTGGCCCGGAAGGGATTGAGCTGACCCCGCGCGGCACCGGGCAGAACACGCGGTATATCAACAATATCGCCATAGAAGGCCGCGACGTGGCGGACAGTCTGCTGGTGAACGAGGTCTTCAAGCCCGACGGAAACTGGTCCTCCTACCCCAGCCATAGGCATGACGAGGATGACTATCCCAACATGACCTACCTGGAAGAGACCTATTATCACCGGCTCAACCCCGGTCAGGGTTTTGGCATTCAACGGGTCTATACCGAGGATGGCGTGCTGGACGAAACCATGGCGGTGAAAGACGGCGACGTGGTGCTGGTGCCCAAGGGCCACCACCCCTGCGGCGCGGTCTACGGCTATGAGATGTATTATCTGAACGTGATGGCCGGGCCGCTGCGCAAGTGGCGCTTCAAGAACGATCCGGACCACGACTGGATCGCGCAGCGCGACGCCGGCTGATCCTGAGTTCCGCCGGCAGGCGCGGCCTGCCGGGGGATTGTTTTACTTAGCCGCAGTCTGCGACCGCATTGCCGAGGCTCAGCAGAAGCTGCGGGTAAAACTGCGGGCCGGTCGCGATATCTGCGCCCAGCGGATCCAGAACGGCGGTGCCGGCACCGGTGCCTTCGGCAACCGTGGCGACCAGGCCGGGGTTGTACTGCGGCTCGGCAAAGACACAGGCCAGGTCACCGTCTTTGGCTGCGTCGCGGATTTCAGCCAGCTGCGCCGGGCTGGGGCGGGTGGCATCGCCCAGCGAAATCGCGCCCAGGATATCAAGGCCAAAGGCCTCCTCAAAATACTGGTAAGCGTCGTGGAAAACGACGAAGTCGCGGCCTTTCAGCCCGGCCACCTTTTCCGCGGTCTCAGCGGCGGCTGCGTCGATCTCGGCCTGGCCTGCCTTGGCGTTTGCCATATAGGCGTCGGCGTTTTCCGGGTCCAGTTCAGCCAGTTCCTGAGCAATCAGCGCCATCCAGGCCTTGGCGTTTTCAGGATGCAGCCAGGCGTGCGGATCAATGCCGTCATGGGCATGGCCGCCGTGGTCGTGACCTGCGTGATCTTCGTGGTCGTCATGCCCGTCATGATCATCATGGCCCTCAGCGTGCTCTTCGCCGTGATCATCATGACCCTCTGCATGCTCTTCACCGTCGCCGTTATGATCATGGCCGTCGTGTTCCGCATGCTCCGCGCCATGACCTTCGTGATCATCATGGTCGTCGTGATCGTCATGCTCTGCATGATCGTCGCCGTGATCATCATGCCCGCCGTCGCCAAAGACTGTGGTCTCGCGGAACTCCAGCCCTATGGTGCTGCTGGCACCCAGCAGCTCCACCACATGGGCCTTGCCGGAGAGGTTTTCGATATGGCCTTCCAGCCAGGGGGTCAGCGCTTCGCCGATCCAGAACACGGCATCCGCATTGGCCAGCGCGCGGGCCTCAGACGGGCGCATGGCGTGGCCGTGCGGCGAGGCGCCGGGCGGCACCACCAGATGCGGTTCACCCACCCCTTGCATCACGCGCGCGGCAAGCCCGTGCACCGGGGGGATATCGGTGGCCACCTGCGGCACATCCGCAAGCGCTGCACCAGCAATCAGCGAGGCTGCCGCAGCGGGCAGGAAGGTCTTCAGCATGTCCAGATCCTGTTATAGTATAACATCCGTCCCGCTTGATATGGGCTACACTATAACATATCAAGCCCTGAAATAACCCGGCTTGCCCGCATGCAGAGGACCGCAGCCCATGTCTGCCATCGGATTTGAAACCCATGACCATGCCCATTGCATCAGCGATTGCGTTGCTGCCGCGGATAAGATGTGCCGCAAGGCCGGCCTGCAGCTGACCCCGGTGCGCCGCCGGGTGCTGGAGATCCTCTTGCAGGAGCATCGGGCGCTGGGGGCTTACGAAATCCTCGATTTCCTGCGCGACGAGGGACTGGGCTCGCAGCCGCCGGTGGCCTACCGGGCGCTGGATTTCCTGGTGAAACACGGGCTTGCCCATAAGATCGAGCGGCTGAATGCCTTTGCCGCCTGCGCGCATCCGGGCGAGAGCCACGCACCGGTGTTCATGATCTGCCGCATTTGCAATGCGGTGGCCGAGACGCATACCGATCCGAATGCCGGGCAGCTGGGCCAGGCGGCCCGCGAGGCCGGTTTCCTGATCGAACGCACCGTGGTGGAGGCCGAGGGCATTTGCCCGAAGTGCCAGGCGGAGAAGAAGGAATGAGCCTGGTTACGATCCAGGGTGCTGCCTTCCGTCACAGTGGCAGCCCGGTGCTGAGTGGAGTGGATTTCTCCATTGATGCCGGGGAGATTGTCACCGTGGTTGGCCCCAATGGATCGGGCAAATCGACCCTGCTGCGTGGCATTATCGGCGCCCTGAAGCCCTGTGAAGGCTCAGTAACCCGCGCCGGGGGGCTGCGGATCGGCTATGTGCCGCAGAAGCTGCACATCGATCCGACCCTGCCGCTGAGCGTCCGCCGCTTCCTGAGCCTGCCGCGCAGGGTTTCGGATGGGGCCGCTGAAAAGGCGCTGGAACGCGCCGGGGCGGGCAAGCTGTCCGGGCGCCAGATGGCCGGGCTGTCGGGCGGCCAGTTCCAGCGGGTTCTGCTGGCGCGCGCCTTGCTGAATGATCCGCAGCTGCTGATCCTGGACGAGGCCACCCAAGGGCTGGACCAGCCCGGATCTGCGGCCTTCTACCGCCAGATCGAGGAGGTGCGCCGAACCATAGGCTGTGCGGTGCTGATGGTCAGCCACGAGCTGCACGTGGTGATGGCGGCTTCGGACCGGGTCATTTGCCTCAACGGGCATATCTGCTGCGAGGGCGCACCGGAACATGTGGCCTCTGCGCCCGAATACCGGGCGCTCTTCGGTTCCGGCACGCAGGGCGCGCTGGCGCTCTACCGGCACGAGCACAACCACAGTCACGGCGAAGGCTGTGGACATGAACACGACCCTTCGCATGAGGCTGCGGAATGAGCTTTCTCGATGATTTCCTGATCCGTGCGGCACTGGCCGGGCTGGGTGTGGCCCTGGCGGCCGCGCCGCTTGGCTGCTTCGTGGTGTGGCGGCGGATGGCCTATTTCGGCGACGCCACGGCGCATGCCTCGATCCTGGGGGTGGCGCTTGCCCTGGCGCTGGACGTGCCGGTGTTTGGCGGCGTGCTGGTGGTGGCGCTTGCCATGGCCGTTGTGGTTTCCGGCCTGACCGGGCGGGGCTATGCGATGGATACGCTCCTAGGCGTGCTGGCCCATAGTTCGCTCGCCTTCGGCCTGGTGGCAGTGTCTTTTGTGCCTGGGGTGCGGATCGACCTGATGGCCTATTTGTTCGGCGACATCCTGGCGGTCAGCCGGATGGATTTGCTGGTGATCTGGGGCGGGGCGCTGCTGGTCATCCTGCTGTTGCGCTGGCGCTGGAATGGTCTGCTGACGGCAACGCTGAACCCGGATCTCGCCTATGCGGCCGGCATTGATCCCCGGCGCGAGCAGCTGGTGCTGACCCTGGCGCTGGCGCTGGTCGTGGCGGTGGCAATCAAGGTGGTCGGCGTGCTGCTGATTGCGGCCATGCTGATCATCCCGGCGGCAACGGCCCGGCCCTTTGCGGCCACGCCGGAACGCATGGCCGTGGCGGCAATGGCCGCGGGCACAGTGTCGGTACTGGGCGGTCTGCAGCTGTCATTCAGCGCCGATGCCCCGGCGGGCCCGTCGATTGTCTGCCTGGCCGCGGTGCTGTTCACCCTGTCGAGCGGCCTGCGGCTGCTGACCCGGCGCTGACCCGGGCCAGGAGAATCAGGTCCCAGTGGCCGCGGGCCGGTTGCCGGACCATTTCACGATGGCGTCCCAAAGGGCCGTTTTGCTGACCGGCTTGCTGAGGAAATCATCCATGCCGGCGGCCAGGCATTTCTCTTGGTCGCCGGGCAGGGCATTGGCCGTGAGCGCGATCACCGGGCAGTGCTGCAGCCTGCGGCGGCTTTCCAGGATGCGGATCCGCTGGGTTGCCTCGATCCCGTCCATCTCGGGCATCATCATATCCATTAGCACGACATCTGGCGCCTGGCTCTCATAGGCCGCAACCGCTTCTGCGCCGTTGGCGGCGATGGCGATATTGACCGGGTATGACTTCAGCATTTTGCGCACCACCAGCTGATTGGTCAGGTTGTCCTCGGCCAGCAGGACCCGCAGCACGCCGCTGTCCTGCGAGGGTGTTTCACCAAAAGGCAGTGCCGCCTCTGTTTGAACTGCTGCGGGTTGCGGCTGAAGGCTGCGGTTGATCACATTGCGCAGCTGATCCGCGCGCACCGGTTTCAGCACCATTTCACAGGGCGCAAGGGCGGTCTTGGCACCTTTTCCGAGCTGCTGATCGGCGGAGGAGAGAATGATCACCGGCAGGTTGCGGTGCTCGGGGATGGCGCGGATGCGCTGCGCCAGTTCCAGGCCATCCATTCCGGGCATCATATAGTCCTGAATGATCAGGTCGAAACGGCGCCCCAGCGAACGGGCGCCCGCCAGGATCTCCAGCGCTTCCGGCCCCGAAGAGGCAACAGTGCAGTGCGCCTCCCAGGACGACAGGCGCTCTGCGAGAATGTGACGGTTCAGTTCGAGATCATCGACGATCAGGATGTTCAGGCCGGACTTGATCCTCTGCCCGGCAGGCACCGGGTCGCAATGCAGTGCGCTGGCCGGCAGCGGCAGGTAAATTGTAAAGACAGAGCCTTTGCCCGGCTCAGAAGCCACTTCCACTGATCCGCCCATCAGCCGTATCAGCCGCGCTGAGATGGCAAGGCCAAGACCGGTTCCCTCGAAATTGCGGGTGGCGGCGTTGTCGACCTGCTCGAAAGCATTGAAAATATGCCCGATTCTATCCTCAGGAATGCCTACTCCCGTATCGCTGACGGTGAAGGTCAGATCGTAGACCTCCCCGTTTTTAACCCCGTCCACATCAATATGGACGTGCCCTTCCGAGGTGAATTTGACGGCGTTTCCGGCGATATTCGTGATCACTTGGCGGATCCGGCCGGCGTCCCCTTCGAAATCCTGCGGCAGGCCGGGGCCGTAGCGCAGCGAGGTTTCCACGCCTTTTTCCTGTGTTTTGGGAGACAACAGGGTGACGATATCCTCCATCGCGCTCTGCAGGTTGAAGGGGGCGGTTTCCAGTTCGATCTTGTCAGCTTCGATCTTGGAGAAATTCAGAATATCGTTGATGATCGCAAGCAGCGCGCTGCCCGATTTAGAGATCGTACTGGCATACATCTTCTGGTCATCGTCCAGATCAGTTTCCAGCATTAGTTCCGCCATGCCGATCACCCCGTTCATCGGGGTGCGGATTTCATGGCTCATATTGGCCAGGAACTCAGATTTGGCACGATTGGCGATATCAGCCTGTTCACGTGCCTGCTCCAAAGCATGCTCGCGCTCGTCCCGTTCCTCGAAAGTGTCTTCAAGGACGCCGACCGAGAAATTCAGCGCGGCAAATTCCCGCGACGCATACCAGGGCAGATCCAGACTGGGCCGCTTCAGGCCGCTGATTGCGTCTGACATCCGCTGATGGATCATCTGCAGCGGCCGCAGGGCCAGCGTGTGCATCAGCAGCAGGAAAACCAGCGACAGCGTCGCAACGGTCGCGCCGGTCCAGAGCAGCACCTTGCGCACATTGGCCGCAATCAGCTCTTTGCCTTCGCGGATCGACCATTGCACGTGTATGAAGCCGAACTCCTCGCCCTCCCAGCTGACGGGCCGCTGCTGGACGACGGTTTCACCCTCTTCCCGGACCTCAGAGGAGCGCGCTTCGGCAATCATCTGCCGCTGCGGGCTCAGAATCTGGATGGCGAGAATCTGCGGGTTGCGGGCCACGGCTTCCTGCAGTGCGGTTTCCAGAACCGGAACATCCTCGACGATAATCGCCTCGATCATCAGCCCGCCGAGAAGCGAGATGGTGATATCTGCCTGTTCAGTAAGCTGGGCCCGCAGGCGCCGGGTCTCGTCCTCGCGGGCGAGACTGCCGACAGCGCCGGCGACCAGTACCGCCGCCAATGCCATGGAAGCAACAATTTGAAGAATAATGCCTGTACGCTTCATCCGGTCACATTTTCTGTGTGCAGAGCCGGCCGTTCATCCGCAAGGGATCAGAACGACATGCTCCGCTCCATGCCCTGGCGGACGAAGTCATAGTCCGCGTCCGATCCTTCGAGAAAGCCGTTCTTGGAAATCCGGCGCACGATCTCTTCATTCTCAGAGGACAGCATTACCCTGCGCATGGCGGCGACGACCTCGGGGTCGGTTTCCGAAGAGGCCAGCCAGGGTTTGGTGACATTGTCAAAAGAGGCCAGGACCTTGATCGGCACGCCCTTGGCCACAAGCTGCTGGTAGGTGCTTTCCTTCAGCGCCCCGGCGGTGAAGCGCCCGGCCCCGACGGCTTCGCCGACGAGATCATGGCGGCCGAGAAAATCGTAGCCGCTGAGATCGGAGCTGGAGACACCGGCCTCCAGCAGTTCGGACTGCGACAGGTAGCGGCCGATGGTGGACAGCTCATCCCCGAAGGCAAAGCTTTTGCCCTTCAGCTCCGTCACCGAGGTAATCGGGCTGTCCGCATGCACGACGATCACGCCTTTGAAGCGCTTTTCGCCCTTCTTGGATTCCATGGTGATCAGCTGAATGCCGGGATTAGTGTTTTTGACGTGGATGTAGGAGGCCGGGCCGAAGCGCGCAAAATCAACCGCACCCGTGGCCAGGTCATCGATGCCCTCTTGGTATTCCTTGGCGATTTTCATCTTGATCCGCACTGTTTCGCCCAGCTCTTCGCTCATCCTTGTTTCCAGGAAGGACAGGAAGGGGCGGTATTTTTTCACCGTGGTGGTGGGCTTGTCAGCGGCATATGTGCCGAACGTCAGCGTGACATCCGCCTGAGCGGCTGGCGACGTCAGCAAGAGGGCCGTAGCGGCCAGAATTGCCCCAAGGGCCGCGCGGGACAGCGCAGCGGTAAGGAACAGACGGGATACTCGCAAAAACAAAGTCGGGCAGGTCATCAGGGTTTCCTTATGTGCTGGTTTTCAGCTGCCGGCCAGCCCGCCGGCGGGTCTTCGTAGAGGGATAGTCTTACGACTCTTAAAATATCTGGTTAACCCGGACCGAAAATCTTGATCTCAATTTTTGATAGTTTCGCGCTTTCCGGCCGGAATTAACCATTCAGTAAGATTTTCGACTTCTTTTAGGCAAGTTAACCCTAAAGTTGATGGATGGTCAAAACGCCAATCCAATAGGAAAAACCGTGAAGAAGAATTTTTCAACAGCGGCCTGGAACTGGGCCGTCAGCCAAAGGCTGAAATATGTGTTGTGTGCTGCCGGTTTCATTACAGTTCCGGCGGCTGCTTTCGCCATTCCTTCTCCTGAGCTGGTCATCGGGTCTGTCTCTTCGCTGTCGCAGGTCTTTGCTGTCGGCATCGCGATGGTTTCCGGCCTTGGCGCAATGATTGCCGCCCGGCTCGGCCTGGCACCGCGCCCAGGGGCAAAGGCGGCTCGCTACCCGGTCAAGCTGATCGCCGTTCTGGCCCTGTCCGTTGCCGCGCTGATCTACGCAAACTATTGGCAGTACAGCAATAATAAGTCTGCTGAGCTTGCCAGGCTGCAGGCAACCCTGGTCCGTCCGGCAACCTTCTCCGGGACTGAGATTAAGGATGAAACGCTCAAAGAAACCAGCTATTCGAAGCAGGAATATCACCCTCTGGCGATCACCACGGATCAGGCGGCAGACCTGCTGAGCAGCGGAGAGGCCGCCTTCTTCGATATCCGCGAGACCGGTGAAAACGCCATGGGCACCCTGCCGGGCGCAACCCATGTCCGCTTCCCTGATTTTGTTCAGTCGCGCCCGATTGAGCCGGGCCAGAAGGTGGTGCTGTTCTGCCACAACGGCAACAGGAGTTCCGAAACCTGCGCCGAGCTGGCCAAACTGGGCATTGATTGCAGTTTTATTGCCGGCGGCATCGCGAAATGGATTGTTGAAGGACGTAAATTCAGCGACGCGGATGTTAAGACACTCTCCGATCTGCGGGCGATTCCAGAATATCAGAATAAGGACGTTTTGCTCGCGACGGCAGATTTCCAGAACTTACTGGACACGGAAAACATGCAGATCGTCGACACCCGCTATCCCGGGGATTTTGCTGCGGGCCATCTGCCGGGGGCCGTCAATATCCCGATTCGCGCGCTGACAACCGAAGAGCTGTTGCGCCTGATCTCAGCTTTTGAGAAAAAACCGACAATTGTAGCATGTTACGACCGCCGCAGCTGCTTCATGGGGCAGGTGCTGGGGCTGGAACTGGCACAGCGCGGTTTTGATTTCCGCGGCCGCTACACCACCCCTTGGGAGTATTTCATCGCGCCGCCGCCGAAACCTCATGTGCAGGACTGGCTGACCGAACAGCAGACCGGGCCGTGGCAGAAGGCGATCTCTGCCGTCGCGGCCGGATTGCTGTGGGTGCATGAGCGCAGCCACATTCTGCTGGGCCTGCTGGCGCTGTCGCTGGTGACCCGGATCCTGGTGCTGCCGGTGGCGCTGAAGTCCGAACGCGACCAGCTGATCACCGCTGCCACCAAGGACGAGCTGGACGCGCTGAAAGCCAAACTGGCGGACGATCCGCAGCGCAAGGCGCGGGCTGTGCAGGCTTTTTATGCGGACAAGGGGCTGACGCCGGTGCGCAATCTGACGGCTCTCCTGTTCCTGCCGGTGATGATGCTGGGTGTCAGCGCCGCGCAGGAGGCCAGCGCCAGCCTGGCGCTGCCGTTCCTGTGGATGGCGGACTTCGGCCTGCCGGATCCGCTGTTTGTCATGCCTGCGCTGTTCTGCGCGCTGGCGGCTGTCTATCTGCTGTGGGCCGTGGCCAAGACCAAACGGTCGCGGGTTCTGTGGATGGTGCTTGGTGTGCCGGTGCTCTTTGCCATGGTGTTCAGCCTGTCGGGGGCGGCCAACGCCTACCTCTGTTTCAGCCTGACACTGCTGTTGGTGCAACGTGCCTATGTGACCGGGCTGCACGGCGCTCTGGCGGAAAAACTGGCGCTGGCGGCCCACAAGCGCCGTCTGGCCGCGCTGCCGCGGGGCGTCATCCCGATGGGCTACTGCGAGGAGCTGACCGGGGCAGGCAATAAGGCCCTGCGCCTGTCGCTGATGCAGAAGGCCGGTCTGCCGGTGCCCGGCGGCGTGGTGCTGCGTTCGGAAGCGATCCGCAGCTACAGCGCCATGACGGATACGCAAAAGGACGCCTTTGCCGCCAAGGTCTGGCAGCTGGCGGGCAGCAAACCCTGCGCCGTGCGATCCTCCGCGAGCAATGAGGACGGCGCGGATCAGAGTTTTGCCGGCGTCTTTGAAAGCGTGCTGGACGTGACCGCGGAGAAGATGCGCGCAGCGCTGGACGAGGTGGTCGAAAGCTTCTCCTCGGACCGCGCGGCGAGCTACGCCGGGGAAGACAGCGCCGATCAGGCCAATATCGTGGTGCAGGAAATGGTGCAGGCGGATTATGCCGGCGTGCTGTTCACCCAGGACCCGATGGCCCCTGGCATGACCATGCTGGAATGGGTCGAAGGCTGCGGCGAAGACCTGGTGTCGGGCCGCGTCACACCCACCTCGCTGCGCTTCGGCCGTTTCACTGGCCAGCCTGCGGATGCGGATCAGGACCAGACACTGGATGTGTCTGAGCTGCTGGAGCTGGGCCGCGAGATCGAAGCGCTGTTCGGCGCGCCGCAGGATGTGGAATGGGCCTATGCCAACGGGTGCTTCCAGATCGTGCAGAGCCGCGACATCACCACGCTGGCGCTGGGCACCGCAGAGGATCAGGCCCGTCTGGCGGAATGGCGCAATGTCTTCACCCATTTCGGCGATGCCGACCCTGAGGCCGAAATCCTGGAGCAGGACGAGATGTCCGAGGTGCTGCCGCGCCCGGCGCCGCTGTCCTTCTCGCTGATGGGCCGTCTCTGGGCGCCCGGCGGCGCGGTGGACCTGGCCTGCCGTCAGCTCGGCGTGCCCTACGGGCTGCCCGAGGGGCGCGATGGCCACCTGGTGCGTTTGTTTGGCAAGACCTATGTCGACAAGGCGCTGAAAGAGGGCATGACGCTGAAGCTGACCGAGGGCAAGGCCAAGCAGCTGCGCAAACAGGCGCGGCCGATGATCGCCCGCTTCCGCAGCGAAGTGATGCCGGAACTGGCGGACAAGCTGGCGGTCTGGCAGGCGGTGGACTATGCCGCGCTGCTGCTGCCCAAGCTGATCGAAGCCATTGCAACCCTGCAGGACATGCTGGTGCGCGATGTCTATGTGGAGGCCGAGAAGGTCAATATCATCGCAGGGTTCACCATGGGCGAGGCGGGCAAGGCTGCGGCCGGAGACCCGGCGCTGCGGGCGCATCTGATGCATGCGGAGCTGCCCAATGCACCCTCCAGCCTGATCGCTTCCTGCGCTGGCAAGGATGCCCGTGACAAGGCGATGGCGCTGATGGGGCACCGGTCGATCTTCGATTACGAACTGTCGGGCCCGCGCTACGCGGAAGCACCGTCGCTGCTGTGGTCGCTGGTCGACAGCACGGTCGCGCCGATCGGCGGTGAGACCCCGGTGTCGGCCAA
>CAJXHQ010000010.1 GCA_913054485.1 uncultured Paracoccaceae bacterium | reverse complement strand
ACCCGTACGTCGTTTTCATAATAACTGCGGCCGCAGCTGGCCAGGCGTTTCTTGTCGCCGTTCAATGCGTCGATGTGATCCTGCTCAGTCAGAACGGTCACCATCGAATTTGTTTCGCCTGCGCCATAGCCCTGGGTCAGGATCGGTCCAAAAACCTCCATCGCGCGCTCAACCACTGCCGGGGTCATCGGGGCCGCACCATACAGCAGGCTGGTCAGGCTGCTGAGGTCATAGTCCGCCACATTGGGCAGGTTGATCATGCGGTTGACCATGGTTGGCACCAGGAACAGGCGGGTGATCTTCTCGTCCTGGATGGTCTGCAGCAGCTCTTCCGGGTCGAAGCGGTTCAGCAGAACATTGCAGCCGCCCATGTAGAACACTGGCATCATCGTCATGCCGCTGGCATGGGTGATCGGCGCCACATGCGCCATCCGCGCACCCGGATCAAGCCGCGCCGAGGGGCAGACCAGCATCTTGCGCACCAGCGCCTTGCGGTTGCCGTAGGTCTGCATCGCAGCCTTCAGAACGCCGGATGAACCCGAGGTGTAATGCAGCACCGCGATCGTATCATCCGCAGGATCCAGCGCGGGGTTTTCATTCCGGCCGTCCTCCAGCAGCGCCTCATAGCTGATGTTACCTGCATCGCTGCTGATCGAGATGATCGTCTGCAGGTCAGGCAGATCGTCGCGCCGGCCCATCAGCGCCGCTGCGTGATCGGTGCTGGCAATGATGGCATGTGCCTTGGAATCGTTCAGCACATGCACGGTTTCCTCCAGCGACAGGCGGGCATTCACCGGAACCTTGGTCAGCCCGGCCTTGTAAAACGCGGCCTCGGCCTCAACCAGCTCGGCACAGTTCCAGCCCTGCACCGCAATCCGGCTGCCCGGCGCAAACCAGCGGTCCAGCAGCGCAAAAGCCAGCCGGTTGGTACGTTCTTCGAATTCGGCAAAGGTCAGGCGCTTGTCCTTGTCGATGACAGCGAGGTTTTGGGGCCAATACCCTGCGGCGCGGGTGATGATATTACCAAGATTCATGATCGCCTACCTTTGGTCAGTTGCCGCTCAGGCTACGCATCTCCCCGCCATTCCAAAAAAACAAAAAAATTGTACCGGCCATAAGGAAAACATATAACTGGAGAGAGTGCAGGAGGGCGGGTAATGAATTTCAAGCAGTTACGTTACTTTCTGGCGGTGGCCGAAGAGGGCAGCTTTTCTGCAGCGTCGCGCCAGGTCCGGATTGCCCAGCCAGCGCTCAGCGGTCATATCGCGACGCTTGAGGATGAGCTGGGCGTGAAACTGTTCGAGCGCTCCAACCGCGGAGTGCGCACCACCAGCCAGGGCCGAAGACTGGCCGAACATGCCCGTAACATATTGCGGCAAATGGAGAATGCCCGCAGCGATGTGAGCGGCGACACCTCAGATCCCGGCGGCGAAGTGATGATCGCGATTCCCTTTACCGCCGCCTATCTGCTGGCAGGTGAGGTCATAGCGCGGGTCGAACAGGCGTTTCCACGGATCACGCTGAAGATCTTCGAAGGGCTGAGCCATAGCGCCGGAGACATCATGGGATCGGGCAAGGTGGATCTGGGTGTGGTTCCGAATGCGGCCGAGATCGACAACCTGGATGCACAGCCGCTGTTCCTGGAAGATCTGTATCTGGTCGGGAAATGGGATGGCAGCGGCCCGCTGGAGGGCGAGGTCGCTTTTGCGGATCTGACGCAATACCCGCTGGGGCTGGGCAGCCGGCTGTGGAACTTGCGGCGCACGATCGAACAGACCGCCCTCAGCGCCGGGGTTCAGCTGAACATCCGCTACGAGGTGCCGGGTACCGAAAGCCTGATCAGCATGATCAAACAGGGGCTGTGCTGTACCATCACCAACTGGGCCGGAGTACAGCGCCATCTGCGGCATGATGAGTTCTTTGCCCTGAAGATTGTCAGTCCGCAGATGCAGCGTACGATTGCCCTGGCCTGGCCAAAGGACCGGCCGATGACAGATGCGGTGGAAGGGGTGCGGGCCATTTTGCGGGAAGTGCTGCTGGAAAAGGTCCGAAATGGCGAATGGCGGGCAGAGCTTCTCGACTGACCGGCCATGCGGCTATCTGGTTTCGTTATGGAGGTTATCCTTATTATGCATTTTGGACCTCCCCGGTCTCCGCGATAGTTAATGGCTTGCACAATTGGGAGGAAGACCGATGCGCAATTCCAACATCATGGGACGTTTGGCAGCAAAGGCGGCATGCCTTATCTCTGCGGCGGCTCTCACCTTTTCGGCCCCTGCCGCCATGGCAGATTACCCGGAAGAACCGATCAAGATCGTTGTCGGTTTCGGCGCGGGCGGCGGTGCCGACACGCTGAGCCGCCTGGTGGCAAAAGCGCTTGAGCGGGAACTCGGCCAGCCGGTCGTGATCGAGAACAAACCGGGCGGCGGCGGCATAGTCGCGGCGACTGGGCTGATGCGGGCGGAACCGGACGGCTATACCATTGGCATGGCGGTAGACTCCACTTTCTCGCTGGCACCGCTGTTCGGCGGCCAGGTCAAATACGGTGTCGGTGACTTCGATTACCTGACAACGGTTGCCTCGCTGCAGAACGCTATCGTCACCAGCGGCGACGCGCCCTTTGCCACCTGGGACGAACTGATGGACCATGCCAAGGCAGGCAACAAGGTCTCCTTTGCCTCCCTGTCCCCGGCAACCAAGATGATGATGCAATACATCGCAAACCGCGACGGTGTGGACCTGAAGATCGTGCCCGTGAAGGGCGGCAAGGAGGCCATGAAAGAGGTTCTTGGCGGCCACATGCAGATCGGCTGGAGCGCAGGCGCGCATCAGGCCTATCTGAAGAACGAAGGCGTCAAGGTGCTGGCCTCGGCCGGAACACAGCGCCTCGGTCTGTCGCCGGATGTGCCGACCCTGCTGGAAATGGGCTATGATTTCGGCGTTGACGGCTACTTTATGTTCTTTGCCCCCAAGGGCATCCCCGCCGACCGTCTGCAGCAGCTGACTGATGCTCTGTACAAGGCGGCGGCAGACCCCGAGGTTGCCAAGCTGGCGCAGCAGAAAATGGGCTTTCCTAATGTCGTGCTGACCCCGCAGGAAACTACGGATGAAGTTTTGCGGATGGTCGGCGTCTATGAGAATCTGATGGCCGCAGCGGCTGGCAAGTAAGGAACGGTTTTCCAGCAGCCTGCTCCGCTGGGCTGCTGGCCTTAATGAGGTGCAGGTGACATGACACAACGGAAGCTGGAAGCCGCGATCGGCCTTTTTCTGGCCCTGCTGTCGGCGGCGTTTTATTGGCTTGTGATCCCGGTCTATGCCCCCGGCAGCATGTTCGCGGAAACACCGCCGGATCTTTTGCCCAAAGCCTGCACTGTACTGATCGGCGCTCTGGGCGGGCTGATGTTCCTGCACCGGGCGTTCTTTGAGGCCGAGGACGGGGCCGCGCCGGCAATTTCCCTGCTGGACCTGCGTCAGATGGCGGTGATTGTGGCTTGTTTTGCAGCCGCGATCCTTGCCATGCGCCTGGCCGGCTATATTGCGGGCGGCGCGATGCTGGTGGCCGCTCTCATGGTTTATATGCGCACCCGGAGCCTGTTGCGTATCGCTGTCACCGCCGGCCTCACCCCGCTCCTCCTTTACGGGCTGTTCGAGCTGCTGCTCGGCGTCCCCCTCCCTTGAGCCGCGGCAGGTAACAGACATGGACCAGATCATTGCCGGATTTGCAGACGCGCTAACCATTACGAACATCGTACTGGTGTTCGCCGGCGTGCTGCTGGGTCAGGTTTTTGGGGCCATTCCCGGCCTCAGCGCGCTTACCGCGATCGCCATTGCAGTGCCGCTGACCTATTATCTGCCGCCGGTGGGGGCATTGGGCTTCCTGGTTGGCATCAACAAGGGCGGCACTGTTGGCGGCGCCGTTTCAGCCATCCTGATGAACACGCCCGGCTCCCCCGAGGCGGCGGCTACCGCCTTTGACGGCCATCCGCTGGCGAAACAGGGCAAGCCTTTGAAAGCGCTGAAGATCGCGCTTTACTCTTCGGTGTCGGGCGACACGTTCAGCGATCTGGTGCTGATCCTTGTGGCCGCACCTCTGGCTGCCTTTGCCATCCGGATGGGCCCGCCTGAAATCATGTCGGTGGTGATCCTGGCGCTGACCGTTATTGCAGGGCTTGTGGGTCTCTCGATGCTGAAAGGGCTGATTGCGGCGGCCTTTGGCATGCTGCTGAGCACGGTCGGACTGGACCCGGAAGCCGCCTCTGACCGCTTTGTCTTTGGCATTGCCGAGCTGATGGACGGCATTCCGATTGCCGCGGTCGGCATTGGTGTTCTGGCGATGGGCGAGGTGCTGCATCAGATCAAACTGCACAGCCGCGGCACCGATGACACGCACCTGCCGCTGGCCAGCAAGAACCGCGCGGACCGGCGGATCTCCCTTGCGGAATTCCGCTCCTGCATCCGCACCATCCTGCGCTCGGCCGCAATCGGCACCGGCATCGGCGCCATCCCCGGCATCGGATCCAGCGCCGCCGCCTTCATCGGCTACGAGGCTGCCAAACGCGCGTCGGACAAGCCGGAGAGCTTCGGCAAGGGCAACATCGAGGGCGTGGCTGCCGTGGAGGCCGCCAACAGTGCGGTGGTCGGCTCCAACTTCATCCCGCTGCTGGCGCTTGGCATTCCCGGGAATGTGGCCGCAGCCCTGATCCTGGGGGCCTTTGTGGTGCATGGCATTACGCCTGGTCCGCATCTGATGGAGGAACAGGGGCAGCTGATATATGGCCTGTTCGGCGCGATGATAATCGGCAATATCTGCAACTTTCTTATCGGCAATGCCGGGCTGCGGTTCTTCGTGATGGTGACCCATGTTCCCGCCAATATCATTTTCCCGGCGACCGGCCTTCTGTGCCTCACCGGCGCCTTTTTGGCAGGCGGCAGTTTTGCCATGCTTTTGGTGACCGGCTTTGCCTTGCTGGGATATATCCTGCGGAAATTGGATTTTTCCTTTGTCACCTTCATCATCGGATTTGTGCTGGGACCGATGTTCGAGCTGTCTTTCCGGCAAACCGTGATTTTGGCGGATGGCGAACTGGCCTATCTTCTTGACCGGCCGATTGCGCTCTCGGTGCTGGGACTGGCCACTGTCGTGGTGATCAAGGTGCTGCTGACCCTGAAGTCCCGGGCCTGATACTTCGCACATGAGACGTCCAGTTTGGGTGGCGGCTGCAAAATGGCGCGGCGCAGGACTGTAGCAGGGCAATCAGTCTCTGATTTTTGTGACGTTCTGAATGTCAGCATTATCGCGGCCAGATGGCTGGCGTGAAATTGTGACGAATGAAGCATTGCCGGTGATGCGGAACAAGACGGATAAGTTTGACGCTCGCGGGACTGCTCAGATCTTGAGAACTGGCTGCTTCAGCCCGGTTTGTTTGAACAGCACAGAGGCACTTGTCTTATGACTCCTTTGGCTTCTGTGCGAAGCAGGATCCACTGCCTCAACACCGAAATTGTGCCGGGCAGTGGTGGGGAACGGGTCGAGGACCACCGGGTTTTTAACGAACCGAACTTGAGTAGGGTCGCCCCCGTTTTTTCTTTTGGCCTGAACGGATGCCAGGGCTTTGAGGCCCGTATGACAAGATCAGGAAAGGAATATTAGTTTGCCTGAGAATTTCGGTGAATGGGTGGAATCGCTGGTTGGAAGGCGCCATCAGCGCTGACCCCATCGCGGGAAGGGATCTTGCAGATCCGCCCAGGTTTCGGGCAGGAAATCTTCGGTTTTGACCAAAGCCGCGTTCAGGCGCGCGCAGATGAATTCGCGGTCCAGTCCAGCCCCGATGAACACGATCTCCTGCCGGCGGTCGCCCCAGGGTTCGACCCAGCTGCGGGCGATCTCGGCCTGGGCCTCGGGATGCGTGGGAAGGCGGTCTTCAGGCACCGATGCCCACCAGAGCCCCAGCGGCGTGACCGAAGACAGGGCGCCGGCAAGGTTGAATTCAGCGGCCCATCGAGGCCGTGTGGCGATCCAGAAATGCCCCTTGGCACGGATCACGCCGGGGAGGTCGCCGTTCAGAACCGCGTGCAGCTTTTGCGGATCAAACGGCGCGCGGGCGTGATACACAAAGGAAGAGATGCCGTATTCTTCGTCCTCGGGTGTGTGGTTGGCGAAGCCATAAAGCTCCTTGGCCCACATCGGATGCTCATGGGCGGTCTCGAAATCGAACAGACCGGTGTCCAGAATTTCGCCAGGTGGCACGTCGGAATGATCCGTCTCGAGTATCTTTGCATCCGCGTTCAGGCTGCGGATAATCTTATGGGCATCGAGGGTGCGTGCGGGGCCGGCATCGGTGACTTTATTGAGGATCACCACGTCGGCAAATTCGATCTGCTCGGTCAGCAGGCTGACCAGGCTGCGGTTGTCTTCTTCGCCCAAGGATTCCCCGCGATCCGACAGGAAATCGTGGCTTGAGAAGTCCTGCAGCAGGTTCACCGCATCCACCACCGTGACCATAGTATCCAGACGGGCCACGTCCGACAGGCTGTGCCCCTGTTCATCGCGAAAGTCGAAGGTCGCCGCCACGGGAAGCGGCTCTGAAATGCCGGTGGATTCGATCAATAGATAGTCAAAGCGCCCTTCCTCGGACAGGCGGCGCACCTCCTGAAGAAGGTCATCGCGCAGGGTGCAGCAGATGCACCCGTTGGACATTTCGACCAGCTTCTCCTCAGAGCGCGACAGATCGGTGCCTTCACGCACCAGATCGGCGTCGATGTTCACCTCGGACATATCGTTGACAATTACCGCGACGCGTCGGCCGTCACGGTTGTTGAGAACGCGGTTCAGCAATGTTGTTTTGCCAGCGCCAAGAAAACCGGAGAGGACAGTGATAGGAAGGCGGGTGTCGTTGGGCGGAGTGTCTTTCATGGGTCGGATACCTGATTTCGGGTTGGTTCGCTGGCACGCAGCATGTCGAGGCTGCGTTGCAGTTCAGGGCGGGAAAAATCACGGGCAATCACCACGATGCGTGAGCGGCGGTCGCCGCCGGGCCAATCGCGGATCGGAACCGGCGGGTCGAAGATGTGCTGCACACCATGGAAGGCAAAAGGCGCTTCGATACCTTCGAGGAACACGATGCCTTTGACGCGCAGAATGTCACTGCCCCGCAGCGCGATCAGCGTGTCCAGCCACCTGTCGAAGACCTTGTCTGAAATCGGTTCTTCAAGAGTTATCGAGGCGGTGCCGATGCGTGTGTCATGAGGGGAAAACGACGCGGCGGCAGGAGATGCGGGTGCAAACCCGGTCAGGTTTGCAAACGGGTCAGCCGGTTTGTTCCGCTCCGTGGTCCAGGCAAGAACATCAGCAGGCGCGGCCCCGTGCCGCAACCCGCTAACCCCCCAAAGCTGCCCGGCCAGGCCCTCTCCCCGCACCGCATGCAGGATGCGGGCAGAAGGGTTCAGCCCGCGCAGGCGCTCTTCAAACATGATGACCTTTTCCGGTGCCGTCAGATCGGTTTTGCTCAGCACGATCAGATCCGCCACTGCAGCCTGCGACACGGCTTCGAATTGGGCATCCAGCGTGGCCGGACCGTTTGCGGCATCCGCAAGGGTGACAACGCCGTCCATGCGCACATTGCGGGCAAGGAAGGGATCCACCAGCAGCGTTTGCAGTATCGGCCCCGGATCGGCGAGGCCAGTGGTTTCGATCACCACCCTGTCAAAACTGAAGTCGCAGACATCCCGCCGCCCGATCAGATCTGCCATGGTGCGCGAAAGGTCTCCGCGCACCGTGCAGCACAGGCAGCCGGACTGCATCAGAATGACTTCCTCTGTTGAGGTCTCGATCAGGTCGTGGTCCAGCCCGGCGTCGCCGAACTCATTGACGATAACCGCTATGCGGCCCGACGTGGTGTCCGACAGCAGTTTGTTCAGGAGCGTTGTTTTGCCAGCCCCCAGAAACCCGGTGAGCAGTGTTACGGGAATACGGCGGTCCTTCATGCTGCGCCCGCTCCGCCGGTGCAGATCCCGCAGACACCATGGACTTCGATCACGTGGCGGTCCGGTGTGAAGCCGGAGGCCTGTGCGAGGCCGGACAGTATCTCCAGCACATCCGGCGAGACTTGTTCCCCGACAGAACCGCAGTCGCCGCAGATGGACAGGATGGAGTCGTGCGGGTGACTGCCGCACTGGCAGGCCATGTAGGCGTTGAGCGATTCCAGCCGGTGAATGCTGCCCCGGCCAGTGAGGGCGGCCAGCGCGCGGTAAACTGTCGGGGCGGCGATTTTCGGATGGCTGTCCCACAAATGGTCCAAAAGGTCATAGGCGGAAAGCGGGGTGCTGCTTTGACGTAAAACCGCAAGCACCTGGCGCTGAATTTCTTCGCCTCGCTTCGTCATCTGATGCCTCCGACTCTATTTCAGTACTTGTTACGTTATAACATTGCATTTATCAAGCAACCGTCGGAATCTGAAAAGAGCGCATCACACCCCCGGCAGCATTCCGGGCAGAGAAATCAAAGACGGGTCCAATGGAATTAATCACGTTGCCGGCCGCTAAGGCTCATAACCGGCTTGGTCTGGAAACCAGCATCCAACGGGGCCGCGGAGGGTCCAAAGAATTCCAATTGACAGGAATCTGCCTGTCGGGCATGTCCAGCGGCAGATGGTTCCCGCAGTGCCAAAGGCCCGCCGGGATGAAAAGGGAACACGGTGAGGAGGAGCCAATCGGCGCCAAATCCGTGACTGCCCCCGCAACTGTGAGCGGCAAGCGACCCGTCAGGACCACTGGGCATTCAGCCCGGGAAGGGACGGCAAGCGAAGACCCGCGAAGTCAGGAGACCTGCCATCTGGACGTAACTCAACCCGGGCGGGGCGCCTGGACGGAGGCCAGATATGGATTTCACAGCCAAGGCTGTTCACATCGCAGGTTCCCCTTTGCCCCCGCGTTTGCGCGGAGGGCGGAATGAACCGGACTGCATCACATCGCATTACCATTTGCACATCCTGCAAGGATGTTTCCACAGGCCGACGCCCGGGCGCTGAGCTGATCCAGGCCCTGCGCGCAGGTCTGGCCGAAGCCCGTGATGGGCTTGGGTCTGACTTCAGTGTTGGCGGGGCGGCCTGCATGGCCGGCTGCACCCGTCCCTGTACCGTTGGGTTTCACGGGGTAAGCAAGGCCAGCTACCTGTTCGGCGATATCGGCGCCGCGGGATCCGGGGATGACGTCGCGGATCTGGTGGCATTCGCACGCCAATATGCGCTTTTGTCTGACGGCTGGTGCAGTTCGGTGGACCGCCCCGGCAAGCTGCGCCGGACAACGCTGGCGCGCATTCCCGCGACGCTCTTTGCCGCGCCTGCCGGCGAAGAGGTGCAGCCGTGAGCGGGGCAGGCCTGGCGGTCGAGGATATCAGCTGGTCGCCCGGTAAGAGTGGCCCGGTAATCCTGCATCCGGCGTCTTTCCATCTGGCAGCAGGCCGGATACTTGGCGTGGTCGGGGCCAATGGCGCCGGCAAGACCACCCTGTTGCGCATGATCTACCGCTATACCCGGCCCCGGACGGGCCGGATTGTGATCGGCGGCGAAGACCTCTGGTCGATCGCTCCGCGCGCGGCGGCCCGCAAGGTTGCAGCTGTTCTGCAGGAACAACCCTCTGATTTTTCTTTGACTGTACGGGACGTGGTATCGCTCGGCCGGATCCCGCACCTGCTGGGGTTTGCCACACCCGGTGAAGGCTGCACCCGCGCCATCGATCGGGCCTTGGCGCGGATGGACCTTCTGACGCTGGCCTTTCGCGATCTGGGAACACTGTCCGGAGGGGAACGCCAACGCGTCATGGTGGCGCGCGCCCTGGCGCAGGAGCCCGAGGTGCTGGTGCTGGACGAGCCGACCAACCACCTCGACATCCGGCACCAGCTGGAGGTGCTCTCGCTTATCCGCAACCTCGATATGACCATCGTGACCTCTCTGCACGATCTGAACATGGCAGCGGAGGTCTGCGACGACATCCTGCTGCTTCAGCACGGCCGCATGCTGGGCTTCGGCCCGCCGGACGAGGTGCTGACAGCCGGCCGGGTCTCCTCCGCCTTCCGGGTGGAGGCGCGGGCCGAGCAGCTGAGTCTCAGCAACCGCCCCCATTTCTCCTTTCATCTTCCAAATCAAACCAAGGAAAGCGCCCAATGAAGACCCCCCTGTCCACCCTGGCCCTGATCGCCCTGTCCGGTGCAGCCCTGGCCGAAACCACTGTGCAAAGCTGCAACCGCGAGGTGACGTTTGATGCCCCGCCCAAGGCAGCCATTTCCAACGACGTGAACCTGACGGAAATGATGCTGGCGCTTGGACTGGCGGACCGCATGGTCGGCTACACCGGCATTTCCGGCTGGAAGACGCTGGACGCAGAGATGCGCGAAGGCGTGGCCCAATTGCCGGAGCTTTCGGCCAAATACCCCTCCAAGGAGGTGCTGGTCGGGGCGGATGCAGACTTCTTCTTTGCGGGCTGGAACTACGGCATGAAGGTCGGCGGCGAGGTCACGCCCGAGACGCTCGACCCCTTTGGCATCAAGGTCTACGAGCTGACCGAAAGCTGTATCCACATCGGCGAAAAGCCGAAAGTCTCCATTGATGACATGTACAACGACCTGCTGAACCTGGGCCGCATTTTTGACGTCGAGAATAAGGCTGAGGCGCTGGTGGACAGCTACAAAGCGGATCTGGCGGGCCTTGTGGCCGGGTCGGACAGCGCGGCTGAACCCCTGCGCGTCTTTGTCTATGACAGCGGCGAGGACTCACCCTTTACCGCCGGGCGCTACGCCATGCCCACGGCGCTGATCGAAGCTGCCGGCGGGCGCAACATCATGGACGATTTTGAGAAAAGCTGGGCCAAGGTCACCTGGGAAGAGGTGGTTGAGCGCAACCCGGAGATGGTGGTGATCGTGAACTACGGCGATGTGACGGCTGAGCAGAAGCGCGAATTCATGATGTCGAACCCGGCCTTTGCCGGCATGGACGCGGTGAAAAACAACCGTTTTGTCACCCTGGAATATGTCGAAGCCACGCCTGGCCCGCGCAACATCCAGGCGATCAAGACTCTGGCCTCCGCATTTCAGGAGAAGTGATCCATGACTGACGCAAGCCTTACCGCCGCGGACCATACGTTCCGGCGCATTCCGGTTCTGATGGCAGGCGGCGCATTGGTGCTGCTTGCGTCGGTCAGTATCGCGATATCGGTGGGGGCCGTTTCCGTCCCCGTCGCTACGGTCTGGGGCGTGGTGATCGACCGCATCTGGCCCGGACTGATCGAACCAACTTGGTCAAAGGGCCGGGCAGCCATTGTCTGGGACATCCGCTTTCCTCGCGCGCTGCTGGCGGCCATGGTGGGGGCCGGGCTGGCAACGGTCGGTGCCTCCCTGCAGGCAGTTACACGCAACCCGCTGTCCGATCCGCATCTTCTGGGCATATCCTCCGGCGGCGCCTTCGGGGCCATTCTGGCCCTGTTGCACACAGGACTGTTTCTGGGACTGCTGACTGTGCCGCTGATGGCCTTTCTGGGCGCCCTGGCTGCGACACTGATTGTTCTGGCGGTCGCGCGGTTCACGGGTGCCGCCAGTGCGGACCGGCTGGTGCTTGTCGGCGTGGCGGTCTCCTTCATCGTGATGGCAGCGGCCAATATCCTGATTTTCCTTGGTGATCCACGCGCCACCCACACCGTGGTGTTCTGGATGCTTGGCGGGCTGGGCCTGGCGCAATGGTCCCACCTGATCTACCCTCTGATGATCCTGATCCCCTGCGGCGCCTGGCTCTGGTTCAAAAGCCCGCAACTGAACGCCATGACCATCGGCGATGAGACCGCGGCCACGCTGGGGCTCGCCGTGGGCCGCTTCCGCCTGCAGGTCTTTGTCGCCGGCGCGCTGATTACCGGGGTGATGGTCGCCTTTTCCGGTATCATCGGTTTTGTCGGCCTGATGGTGCCGCACATGGTGCGACCGCTGACCGGCGGCGACTTCCGCCGTGTCCTGCCGGCCTGCATGCTGTTTGGTGCCGTCTTCCTGCTCTGGGCTGATATCCTCGCCCGTACCGTAATGTCGCCGGAGGATCTGCCAATCGGCATTGTTACCGGGCTAATTGGCGGGCTGTTCTTCGTGTGGCTGCTTGGACGGAGGGCAGGCGGGACCTGAGCCCGCCTGCAGCTACAGGTCAGGTTGCAGGGGGCGGGGTGGCCGATGGCGCGCCCAGCTTGGCCGCCGCCGCCTTGCCGCCGTAATGTTCGATCAGCGTATCCTGGTCGGCAAAAGCCTGGGCGTCGACGGTCTCCGGGTCGCAGACCTTTCGCATTTCGGCTTGCATCCCGGCCAGCGCGGCGGCGTGATCGGGGCTCTGCGCCAGGTTGCAGATCTCTTCCGGGTCGGCGTCCAGATCGAAAAGCTCCGGTTCGAAACCTGCGTATTCGATCAGCTTCCAGCGTCCCTTGCGCAGCATGAAGCTGCCCGACACCGCGCCGATTGCGTGGTATTCGCTGAAGACCGCGCGTTCGCGGTCCTCGCGCTGCGCAGCAAGACCGTAGAGGGACTGTCCCGGACGGTCGCCCGGAAGCTCCGCATCAAAGTGATCCAGAATGGTTTCAGAGACATCCAGCAGGCTCGCCGTGGTGGCGCAGGTTTGCGGCGCCGCAGTGCCGGCATCAGGGGCAGGGGCCACGATCAGCGGAATGGCGGCGGATTCCTCGTACATGTTCATCTTGCCCCAGAGCCCGCGTACCCCGAGGTTCTCGCCGTGGTCGCTGGAATAGATGATGGTGGTATTGTCATACTGACCACTAGCCTTCAGCGCCGCCACGATGCGGCCGATGTTATGATCCATGTAGCTGGTCAGCCCGTAGTAGGCGGCAATGGCGGCCCTGCGCTCGGCCTCGTCCTCCCAGCCGTCCTCGCCGACCATGGCAAAGGCCATCTTTTCGATCCAGGGGTGCTGCTGGTATCCGTCGCGCGGGTGCAGCTTGTCAGCGGGCAGCTGATCGCGGGGGTAAAGATCGTAGTACTCCTGCGGGGCAATCAGCGGGTGGTGCGGGGCGACCAGCCCCACATATAGGCACCAGGGGTCCGCATCCTCGGCCGCATCCTCCAGCCAGTTGCAGGTGCGGTCCGTGACCGCGCGGTCATAGCGGGTGTAGCTGCTTTCGCCGGGGCCGACAGTGTCACCCATCATGCGCACCTGCTTGTTGTAGACCCGATCCTCCTCGCGGCGGATAGAGCCCCAGACCATGCCGACGCCGCCGGCCACATGCATTGGGATATGCTGCACGTCGAAACCTGCGTCGTCCTCGATCGCGCGGTAGTGCAGCTTGCCGATGCTTTCGACCCGCACGCCTTTGTCCTGAAGCGCGTGGCCCCATCCGCGCGGGGTGCCTGTATAGGGCATCGCATTGTCCCAGAGCCGGATGTCATGCGGATAGCGCCCGGTGGCAAAGGCGGCCCGCGCGGGCACGCAGATCGGCGAGGGCGTATAGGCATTGGTGAACCGTGTGCCGCGCGCCGCCAGCGCATCAAGGTTCGGCGTCTGCGCCACCGGATGGCCGGCGCAGGACAGGGCGCGAGACTGGTGCTGATCCGACAGGATGACCAGAAGATTGGGGCGGGTGCTCATGGATCAGGCGTCCTTTTCCGGGTCTTGGGCTTGTGTGAAATCGGTGCATTCAGCGGCTCTGGCGAGGGCGCGGATCGCGCTCTGGATTATCTCGCGCTGCTGCGGGGTCAGGGCCTTCAGCAGATGCTGCTGGCGCGCGTCCAGCTCGGGGCCGAGCCGGTCATGGGCAGCGCGGCCCTTTTCGGTCAGCCGGATCAGGTGCTGCCGCTTGTCGTCTGGGTAGGGCAGGATCTCAACATGGCCGTCTTTCTCCAGCAGGCTCAGCATCTTGCTGAACTGGCCCTTGTCTATTCCGGCCGCTTTGCGCACCCGTGTGGTGGTGTCGGCGATGCCCCAGGCCACCAGCCGCAGGATACGCCACTGGGCCAGGTTCAGCGTGCCGTGGCGGGCAATGATCGCCTTGGCCTGGGCATTCAAGGCGGAGTGCAGCTGGGCGATCTGGAATGCCAGCGGCAATCCCAGGTCAATTGCGCTATCCGACTCGGTCTTGGCCATGTCCTGTTCCCCCTCTAGGCGTCCCTAGCTTCCGAACGGTGGTGGAAATGTCAACCTGATCGTTGACTTTTCCACCTTATTGCCGAATGCTCCGCTGCCAGAGGAGACCCATCATGAACCGATTCCTGAGAACTTTCGCCGTTGCAGCAGTCACCGTTGCCGCCCCGCTGGCCGCCCTTGCCGCCGACTGGACCCCGCCGGGTCCGATCAAGCTGATGATCGGCTTTGGCGCGGGCGGTGGCGCCGACACCCAGGCCCGCCTGATCGCCGAGGCAATCGAAGCGAAACACGGCTGGACCATCCTGCCCGAGCAGGTCACCGGCAACAGCGGCCTGAACCTGCTGACAGCCCTGAAGGACGAGCCTGCTGACGGCACGGCCATCGGCATGATCGTGACCGAAACGATGGCCTATAATCTTGTGGCGTCGCCCGAAAGCGGGCTGAATGCCGGGGATTTTACCCCGCTGGCCACCACCGCGGCCTTCCGGATGGGGCTGGTTGCCATGGCAGACGGTGAATTCTCCAGCTGGGAGCAGGTGAAGGCAGCTGCAGAGGCCGGTAAGGCCGTGCGCTTCGGCACCGCCACCACCCGTCAGGGCGATATGGCCTATCATCTGGGCAAAGGGGCCGGGATCGACTTCAATATCGTGTCGGTCAAAGGCGGCAAGGCGATCATGAACGGATTGCGCGGCGGTGACCTGGATATCGGCTGGGTGGCCGGTGCGCAGGCCAAGGCGGTGGCCCAGGGTGAGATGATCAACGTGGCGCGCGGCATCGATACCCCGCTGCGTGAAACCCCGGAGGCGCCGTCGATCACCGATATCGGCAGCCAGTTCTACCTCGACGGCAACTTCATGTTTGCCGCGCCGGGCGGCATGGACCCCGCTGTGCGCGATGCTCTGGCCGGGGCGATTGCAGAGGTTCTGGCTGACAGCGGGACCGGTGCATCGCAGCTGGTGACCCGCGCCTTTGGCGGTGCCACCGTGATCAAGGGTGACGAGCTGGACGCCATGCTGGCAAAGGCCGCCGGGGACTCGCAGGCGCTGCTGAAAGACGTGACCGAGTAACCCGGCCTATCATTGCCATCAGGAAGAGGGCGGGACGTGGAGTTCTTGCGTAAACCAAACGCCATGCTCGGCCTTCTGGCTGTTGTTCTCGGGATCCTGGCCCTTGCGGTCTGGGTCCCTGCGGACACCGGCTCGGGCCTGGTGGAGAAGGCCCGCGGCAAATACCGTATCGGCGACGCGCTGGCCCCTGCGGTGGCCTTCAGCCTGCTGATCTTCTCGGGCCTGCTGCTTTTATGGGAGACCCGCAGCAAACCGGCGCAGCAGCTGATCACCCGGCACCACCTGG
This sequence comes from uncultured Paracoccaceae bacterium, assembly GCA_913054485.1. Classification (GTDB taxonomy): domain Bacteria; phylum Pseudomonadota; class Alphaproteobacteria; order Rhodobacterales; family Rhodobacteraceae; genus FREY01. The sequence continues at coordinate 3,894 of CAJXHQ010000010.1, read as the reverse complement.
TCTTTACCGGCGGGCTGCTGCTGATCTTTGCCTTGTCCCTGGCCGCGATGCGCTGGACCGGCCCCATGGCCGTGGCGCTGCTTGGTGCGGGCGGCGAGGGCGCCGGTTACCGCGAGCTGCGCGACACTGTGCCGTGGAAATACCTGGGTTTTGCGCTGGGCGGCAGCAGCCTTGTCGGGGCCTTCATCTGTCTTGCGTCGCGCAAGCTGCGCCTGCGGTTCTTCCTGATTGGTCTCGCTGCGGCACTGGCGATGATCCTGCTCTATGATCTGCCGTTTGACGATCTTCTCCTGCCTCCGAACGGTGACGTATGAGCGAAGCCATCTCCTATATCTGGCTCGGTGTTCTGGCCGTGTTCGAGGCACCCGCGCTGTTCTCGCTTGCAGGGATCGGCATCCCGGCACCGCTGGTGATGCTGCTGTGCGGCCTGCTGACCGGTATTGCCGTGGGGGCCACTCCGGGCCTTGCGGGGCCGATGGCCATGGCGGTGTCGCTGCCAATCCTGATCTCGGTCTTCGGGGTGTCGGCGGATGCGCTGCTGCCGGTTTTTGCCTTCCTGATCGGCATCATGAAAGGGGCCACCGTCGGCGGCGCGGTGCCTGCGATCCTGTTCAACACACCGGGCACGCCGGACGCCTTCATGACCACGCTCGATGGGCATCCGATGACCCTGCGCGGCACGCCGGAACGGGCGCTGAAAATCGCGCATTTCTCCTCTGTCTCAGGTGATACGGTCTCGGATATTGTGCTGTTTGTCTGCGCGCCTTTCCTTGCCGTTATGGTCGAGTCGGTGCTGGATCTGCCGGAAAAGACCGCGCTGATCATCCTGTCGCTGTCCTTCATTGCTGCCGTCATGGGAGCCTCGGTTGCCAAGGGGCTGATCTCGGTCAGCCTCGGGATGGTGTCAGCCTATGTGGCGACGGGGCAGGGGTTCCACCCACGGCTGACCATGGGCGTAGAGGCCCTGTCGGACGGGTTCCCGCTGATCGCTGCCGTGCTGGGCGTTCTGATCCTGGGCGAGGTGTTCAAATCGATCTTCGACATGTGGCGCGGCATCCGGCGCAAGCGCGCGGAAGATCACAATGCCGACCTTGCGCCCGACGGCCTGCGCCCCGGCGATATCCGCCGCATCCTGCCCCATATCGGCCGCTCGTCCCTGATCGGCTGCATGGTCGGCGCGCTGCCCGGTGTTGGCTCTACCCTGGCGGCGACCCTGGGTCATTCGCTGGGCAAGCGGCGGCACGAGACCCGCAAAGGGCCAACCGACAAATCATTCGGAGAGGGCATCCCTGAGGGCATCGCCGCGACCGAGGCTGCCAATTCGGCCGTCTCCGGCGCAAACCTGATCCCGGTGCTGAGCCTTGGCATCCCTGGTAATGCCGCAGCGGTTTTCCTGATCCTGGCAGCTGACAGTATCGGCGGGTTCAATCCCGGCCCCTCCGTCTTCAATTTCGCCGCACCCGAGATCAATCCGGAGCTGGTGGTGGCCTTTGGCATCTTTACCCTGATGGCGCTGGGCAATCTTCTGAACTGGACCATCGGCGGCATCTTCATGCGCTCCATGGGGGTGATGGCACGGGTGCCGAACCGCATCCTGCTGCCCGTGGTGCTGCTGGTGACGCTGACCGCGATCTACGTGCAGGAAACCAGCCTTGCCGCCCTTTGGGTGGCCATCGGCTTCGGCGTGCTCGGCTTCTTTTTCCGGGTGCTGGAAATCTCTGTGTTGCCCTTCGTGATCGCCTTCATCCTGGCCGGATCGCTGGAAAACACCGCGCGCCAGGCGTTCTCGGCCTCGGGGGGAGATCCCTTCTTCCTGTTCCGCAGCCCGGTTGCCTGCGGCATGCTGGCGGCGGCGGTGATCCTGGTGGTTTTGCTCGCTAGGAAAAAATAGGAGGCCAGCGGATCACGGCCTTTTCAGCAGGGTAGCATGGCGCAGGCAGCAGGGTCAGCCCGGGTGTTTGTTGCGTTCTTCGCTTAATGTTCTCAGCGCCTCGCTGCGGACCCAAGAGCAGAACACTTCGGCATCGGGGCGTCCGCCTGTTGTGTTGATCAGGTAGAAGAAGTCACGCTCTACCGAGGGGAACCCAGGGTTTGCCAGCAGGGTGCCGTCAGCCAGGTACTGGTCCACCAGCGGGAAGCCTGCCAGTCCGACGCCCTGGCCTTCCAGTGCGGCCTGAAGCATGTTGATATAAGTGTTGATTGCCACCCCCTTACTGTCCGGCGCGGCGAGGCCGACCTGGGTGAACCAGCTGGCCCAGCGTGCGCCGCGCTTGTAGCGGCCCGAGAGCGACAGGAGGTTTTCCCGCAAGAGATCCTCTGGCTTTTCCATCGCGGTGCGCGGTTGGTACTTGGGGCTGTAGACCGGGTAGATCCGCTCGCGGAAGAGCGGCGTCGCATCGGTGCCTGCCGTTCCCTCTTCCGTGTAGCGAATCGCAACATCTATCTGCTCAGCCTCAAGGTCCAGATACCGGTCCGAGACCACTAGGTTCAGCTCTACGTCCGGGTGCAGAACACTGAAGTCAACCATCCGCGGCATCAGCCAGTAAGTGGCAACAGCTGTGGTGGTTGTTACCGTCAGCCGGGCATCCCCGGCACTGCTCCGTATCTGGTTCATTACCGCCGCAATATCATTCAAAGCCGGTTTTACAACGGTTTCCAGAACTCTTCCGTCCTGTGTCAGCCGGGTCTTGCGGTGGTCCCGGTAAAACAGCCGCGTGCCCAAGTCTCCTTCCAGATCAGCGATCTGGCGGCTGACGGATACGCGTGTCATGCCCAGCTCTTCGGCTGCGCGGCTGAAGTTATCGGCGCGGGCGGCGGCCTCGAATACGATCAGCCCGGAGAGTTTGGAGAGGTCTTTACGCAGGTTTGCCATAACGCTGTGGTTAACATAGTGGAACGGGTTTTGGAACTTCACAGATGCGCGGGCTGCCATAACAGTGTGGCCATCAACAATCAGGCCGGCACAAAGCCTGCCGCCCAGGGAGTTCCTGAAATGACCGTCAAATCCGTCTTGCTGGCTGCAACCGCAGCCGTCTGCCTCGCCGTTCCTGCTTTTGCCGCCGACATGCCCGGCGAGGGCGTTAAGGTTGAGCCGATCAAGGGTTCGCCCGCCAATGCCTGGTTCCAGCACATGGTGCTGCAGATCGGGCTGGAGAAACTGGGCTATGACGTTCAGGAGACGCTGGAAGCCGATTTCCCCGCCGTGCATCTGGCTGTGGCCTCGGGTGACGCGAGCTATACGTTCAACCACTGGAAACCGCTGCACAACGGCTTCTTCGACAAATCCGGCGGGGAAAGCACGATGACCCGCGTGAACCCTGCCATCAAGGGCGCGGGTCAGGGCTATTACATCGACAAGAAGACAGCCGAGGCCCATGGCATCACCAGCATTGATCAGCTGAAGGACCCGGCCGTTGCCGCGCTGTTCGATGCGGATGGCGACGGGCTGGCGAACCTGTCGGGCTGCAACCCCGGCTGGGGCTGCGAGCTGGCGATTGAGAACCACTTGGACGCTTACGAACTGCGCGATGCAGTGGAGCACGACCAGGGCAGCTATTTCGCGATCATGGCCGATACCATCACCCGCTACAACGAAGGCGGCGCGATCCTTTACTACACCTGGACCCCGAACTGGATCAGCGACGTGCTGGTGCCGGGGGAAGACGTGGTGCAGATCGGCGTGCCCTTCACCGCCGACAAGAACAGCTGGGAATTCCACGGCACAATGGCCGCGATGACACCAACCGATTCCCGGCGCAGCCATACGTCCATATCGGGTTTATCGATCGGCAGATGCGCGCCTTCGATTTTATCCGCAAGGCCAGCAAAATATCGGAAATACTCCGCGACATAGGCGATTTGCGCACTGGTTTCGCGAATGATCTTGCCGGTGTC
>CAJXHQ010000009.1 GCA_913054485.1 uncultured Paracoccaceae bacterium | reverse complement strand
ATTACGACGGCACGGTCTACGGTCTGGCCGTCGACCTTGGTTCCACCACAATCGCCGCGCACCTTTGTGATCTGAAAACCGGCGAGGTCGTGGCCTCCTCCGGCATCATGAACCCACAGATCCGTTTCGGCGAAGACCTGATGAGCCGGGTCTCCTACGGGATGATGAACAAGGGCGGCGATCAGGAGATGACCCGCGCAGTACGCGAGGGCATGAACGCGCTGTTTGTGCAGATCGCAGCCGAGGCTGAGATCGACAAATCGCTGATCGTGGATGCGGTCTTTGTCTGCAACCCGGTGATGCACCATCTGTTCCTGGGCATCGACCCGTTTGAAATGGGTCAGGCGCCCTTTGCGCTGGGCACCTCCAACGCGCTGTCTTTGCGTGCGGTCGAGCTGGAGCTTAACATCCACCCCGCCGCACGGGTCTACCTTCTGCCCTGCATCGCGGGCCATGTGGGCGCGGATGCCGCTGCCGTTGCACTCTCTGAGGCGCCGGATAAATCCGAGGATCTGGTGCTGGTGGTCGACGTCGGCACCAATGCGGAGATCCTGCTGGGCAACACGGAAAAAGTGCTGGCCTGCTCTTCCCCAACCGGTCCGGCCTTTGAAGGCGCGCAGATCTCCTCCGGCCAGCGTGCCGCCCCCGGGGCGATTGAGCGGATCGAGATCAACGCCGACACCAAAGAGCCGCGCTTCCGTGTGATCGGCTCCGAAATATGGTCCGACGAAGACGGCTTCGGCGAGGCCATCGCCGCCTCGGGCATCACCGGCATCTGCGGCTCCGGCATCATCGAAGCGGTGGCCGAGATGCGTCTGGCCGGCGTGCTGGATGCGTCAGGCCTGATCGGCTCGGCCGAGCAGACAGGCACCGCGCGCTGTATTCAGGACGGGCGCACCAATGCCTATTTGATCTGGGACGGCTCCGCCGAGGGCGGCCCGAAGATCACCGTCACCAATCCGGATATCCGCGCCATCCAGATGGCCAAGGCCGCACTCTACTCTGGCGCGCGTCTGCTGATGGACAAGCTGGACGTTTCTACCGTCGACCGGGTGGTTCTGGCGGGTGCTTTCGGCGCGCATATCTCTGCCAAACACGCGATGGTTCTGGGCATGATCCCGGACTGCCCGCTGGACAAGGTAACATCGGCAGGCAACGCAGCGGGCACCGGCGCGCGCATCGCGCTGCTGAACACCGAGGCCCGCAAGGAGATCGAGGAAACCGTCCGCAATATCGAGAAGATCGAGACCGCGGTGGAACCCCGTTTCCAGGAACATTTCGTCAATGCCTCCGCCATCCCCAACTCGGCTGATCCGTTCCCGATCCTGGAAAGCGTGGTCACCCTGCCCCAGGTGAACTTCAACACCGGCGGCGGAGATAGCGAGGCTGGCGGCGGCCGCCGCAGACGCCGTCGCGGATAAGCCCAGCAACCAATGATTGCATCGCCGGGCAGCCCCGGCCTACACTCTCCGGCATTCCACCGGAGAGTTTTTTCATGTCGCGCAAATTGATCATCTGCCTTGATGGCACCGGCAACGAGGTTGAGAAGAACGAGAGCAACATCCTGCGGCTCTACAAGTGCCTCAAGCACAGCGATCAGCAGCTGGTCTATTACGAGCCCGGCGTCGGAACCCTGTCGACCCGGCCTTTTGCCCGCAACGCCTTTGCCAAGACACGGCTGGTTCTGGGGATGGCGGCCGGGCTGGGACTGAATGCCAACGTCATGCATGCCTATGAGTTTCTTTGCAAAAACTATCAGGATGGCGACCGGCTCTATTTCTTTGGCTACTCGCGCGGCGCCTATACGGCACGGGTTCTCGCCGGGTTCATCAATGACTTCGGGCTGGTGGCCCCGCACGAGCTGCACCTGATCGGCCCGGTATTCAAAGCCTGGCGCAAACTTCGCAAAGACAGCCCGCGCGAGGCCTATGCGCCCTTGAGGATCTCAGAGCAATTCTTTCACATCCGCCACCCTTCGATACGGTTCCTGGGGCTCTGGGACACAGTCAGCTCGATGATCAGATTCCGGGTTCAAAAGGGAACGTTTCTGGAGTTCGGCACACACTCCAGCGTTGATGAAAACCCTTCGGTCCGTGCAGTGCGCCATGCCCTGGCCATTGATGAACGGCGGCGCTTCTTCCGGCATCAGTTCTGGACCGAGGGGCAGGATTACCACGGCACCCGGTTCAAATCGAAAGCCGAGCCGCCCAAGCAAGATGTGAAACAGGTCTGGTTTCCGGGCACCCATACCGATGTGGCCGGCAGCATCCCGGAAGCTGAGGCCGGCCTGTCCAAGGTCACAATGGGGTGGATGCGGCAGGAACTGGATGAATTGGGGGTCGACCAGCTGGAGTTCCGCGAACGGTTCTACAGCCGCTACGTGCAAGGGCGCGAGGATAAGGTGACCGCCCGGATGGGGCTGGAAATCTCCAAGCCGGATCCTCAGGCAAAGCTTCACGACCAGCTTGCCGGGCTCTCCTTTTGGAAGGTGCTGGAGATATTGCCGCGGCTCAACCGCCGCAGCCGCTGGCCAGAGCAGGCGGAGCGGGCCGGGTATTACCTGCCGCGGGGCCAGCAGCGCTATATCCCGCCGGGGTCCAGCATCCATTCTTCGGCTTTTGCCCGCCGTGCTGCCGGAACAGACGGCTACGATCCGGAAAACCTGCGGGAGTTTGCGCAACCGTCAGAAGAGAGCGAAAACGCCGCCTGATCGTATTGACCTCCCCCGGCGCATTGGATAGCAAGGCCGGACCGGAGCGCGGGTATGGTGAAATGGTATCATGCGAGCTTCCCAAGCTTAAGGTGAGGGTTCGATTCCCTCTACCCGCTCCAAACCTTCCCGGATAATCATCTCAACACGCTGAAGTCTGGTCGTTTACCTGAAACCATTGACGCGGTGCCGGTATTGCTTCTGACTGTTTTCTTTGCGTGAGCAAAGATCCGTCGGCAACTGCCGCCTATCCTTTCGTATAAATCGCCTACGCAATTGCACATTTAACATTCATATTTTTGTATGTATGAATTTAACTAAGCGAGCAGAATCAATCCCGCCGGCGGGCACGCATCCCGGCGGGCTTCACAGGAGTTGGAGCGGTATATTGGGTGGTGTGATTGTCTTGATAGAGCTGACGCCCGAAGTGAAGTTGTACGAACAGGTCCTGGAAGATCTTCGAAACCAGGTTCCGGCCACGCTCGCCCGTTCGGGCTGCACCCAGGCGACTGTTTCCGTCTGCCGGCGGTTCAACCGGATTCTCGTCCAGCAGCTTTGGATCAGCAGCGATGCCCTGGACGAATACCTGACTTGGCGTGCGGACCGTGGAGATCTGATGCGGATATCCGAAATGCTGTCTGAAGAGCAGAAGTTTCGCATCTTTCACGTGGAAGAGAGTGCCTCGCTTCCTGCCGAACACGCGGCTTAGCAGACGGTCTGCGCTCAGGAATAGCTCCATTGCCGGGCCGCGCCGCCGGGCCGCCGGAAACCGGCGCTTGCCCTACTCGCGCAGGCCCGCTAGCCATGCGGCATGGAATTGCGTTTCAACACCCCGCTGAGCCCTGAAGAGCAACTGGCCGCAGGCCTGGACTCTCCTGCCCCGATGGCGATGGCGGATATGGTGCGCTATGGCGAGCTGGACATTCTGCAGCATGTCAACAACACTGCCTATCTGATCTGGACCGAAGCAGTGCGCACCCGGCATCTGAAAATGCGGATTATGCCGCATTTCGAAGGCATGGCAGAGCCGCGCAGCGTGATCCGAAATGCCGCGATTCACTACATCAAGGAAATGCTGCGCGATGAGCCCTATGTGGTCACCGCAAAGGTGACCGAATTCCGCAATACCTCCTATACGATGGAGCAGCAGATCTGGTCGGGCGACAAGCGGGCGCATTTCGACTGCGTCGTGGTGCTGCGCAGCCCGGACGGCAGCAAGGGCTACCCGCTGCCGGAGAGCCTGAAGCGTTATTTCGAGGAACAGGAAGGCGCCAAGCGCATCGGCTGACCGCACCGGTCAAGCCGTTGGGGCGGCCTCAGCGGCTAACCGCCCTGCGCGTGGATAAAGGCCACCAGCGCAGCGGTGGACCCGTCTTTTCCAGCGGTACTTTCCTTGCCCTCTACAACCGGCCCCAGCGAGGTCGCCAGCTCCTTGCCCAGCTCCACGCCCCATTGGTCGTAGGAGTTGATGCCAAGGATCACACCTTCAACAAACACACGGTGTTCATAGAGCGCGATGATCTGGCCGAACACAAATGGCGTCAGCTGCGGGTAGATCAGCGTGGTTGACGGCCGGTTGCCCGGAAACACCCGGTGGCGCGCCTGGCGTTCCAGCTCCGCGCCTTCCAGGCCTTTGGCGGCCATCCGCGCGCGCGCCACTTCAATCGGGCGGCCCCGCATCAGCGCTTCGGACTGGGCCAGGCAATTGGCAACCAGCAGCTGGTGGTGATGCACCAGCGCGGGCTCGTGGCCGCGGGCGGCGACCAGGAATTCACAGGGCACAACGCCGGTGCCCTGGTGGATCAGCTGGTAGAATGCATGCTGCCCATTGGTGCCCGCTTCGCCCCAGACCACCGGGCCGGAGGTGCAGTTCAGCGCCTGCCCGTCCATCGCCACGGATTTACCGTTGGATTCCATTTCCAGCTGCTGGAGATAGGCCGGCAGGCGCGACAGGCGCTGATCGTATGGCAGCACCGCGCGGGTCGGGTGGCCGCAGATCTGGTGGTGCCATATGCCGGTCAGCGCCAGCATGACGGGCAGGTTCTGCTCCCAGGGTGCGCTGCGGAAATGATCGTCCATCGCTTTGCCGCCGGCAAGAAACTGATCGAAATTCTCTGCACCGATTGCGATCATCAGGCTGAGCCCGATCGGTCCCCACATGGAGTACCGGCCGCCGACCCAATCCTCGAAGCTAAACATACGCTCTGCGGCAATGCCGAAATCCGCGACATCCTCTGCGGCCGTGGACAGGGCGGCAAACTGCGTGCCGGGATCCCCGCCGCCAGCCACCACCCAGTCGCGCGCGGTGCGCGCATTGGTCATGGTCTCGATCGTGGTGAAAGTCTTGGAGGCGACGATAAACAGCGTCCGCTTCGGGTCCAGCCCCTTCAGCGTGTCTTGAATATGCGCGCCATCCACGTTGGAGACAAAATGGCAGCGCGGCCCGTCGTGGAACGGCGCCAGCGCCAGAACCGCCATGGCGGGGCCAAGATCGGATCCGCCGATCCCGATATTCACCACATCGTCGTATTGCCCGCTGGACCGGACCTCTCCGGAAAATTTGCGCATCCGGCTGAGCGTGCTGCGCACACCCGCCCGGACGTCTTCGCCGCCAACGAACAGGTCCTCGCCGTCCCGATCCCGAAGCGCCGTATGCAAGACCGCGCGGCCTTCGGTTTCATTGACCCGCTCTCCCGAGATCATGGCCTCGCGCCGGGCTGCAACACCTGCCGCATCGCACAGGCTGACAAGTGCCGCGCGGATCTCAGCGTCGATCTGGGTCTTAGAATAATCAAACAGCATCCCGCCGCAGGACGCCGAGAAGGCGGCCGCGCGTTCTGCATCCTCTGCAAACAAACTTTCGATACGGCGGTTTTCAACCGCGCCCCTAAGGCGCTTCAAATCGTCAAACATGGTCTTCCATCCTGTGTGTCAGGGGGCCCAGTGAATGGTGGTTTCGGAGAGGACGGCCTGGATTGGCGCTTCTTCCGGCGGCAGGCTGAGTGCCCTGTTCAGCGCCTCGCGTTTCTGGTCCCCGAATATGACCAGGTGCTTGGCAATGGCCGCATCCAGCACCCGCGCCGAGAGGCTTACACGGGCCTCGGGCTGGCTGTGCGGCCGCAGCACCGAAAGCACCGGTGCATCAGCGGCCAGTGCTTCCTCCAGCCCCATGGTGCCGGGAAAAAGCGACGCGGTATGCATATCGTCCCCCATGCCCAGCAGCAGCACCGAGACCGGCAGCTCAGGGGCGATCAGGGATTCCACCTCGGCCAGAACGTCCTCCGGCTCGCGGGCAGGCGCATAAAACGGCAGGTAGCGGGCCGCCGCGGCCCGGTCGGTCAGCAGACGTTCCTTGATCATCCGCGCGTTAGAGCGTTCGTGGTCCGTCGGCACCCAGCGTTCGTCCGTCGGCATCACGCGCACCCGGTCCCATTCCAGCTCTGCCGCGCAGAGGTCGTCAAAGATCAGCCCCGGCGAGGTGCCGCCTGCCACCGCAAAAGATGCGCTGTCGTGATGCAGCAGATGGGTCTCCAGATCGCCGGCCAGTTTATTGGCCACGTCGATCGCCAGCATGTCCTGATCCGGGTACTCGATAATGTTCATGGGCGTATCCCCCGCCATTCGCGTCCGTCGCGCCGCATCAGCAAATCTGCATCATCAGGGCCGGTGCTAGCGCTAACATAAGGTTTAGGCACATCTCCACGCGCCGTCCACCCCTCAATCACAGGATCAGTCCAGGCCCAGGCCGCTTCGACCTCGTCACCGCGCATGAACAGCGTCTGGTTGCCGCGGATCACATCCATGATCAGCCGCTCATAAGCGTCGGCCGGGTGGCTGCCCTCCTGCCCCAGCGCCTCGGCAAAGCTCATGTCCAGCGGCACATCCACCAGCCGCATGCCGCCCTGACCCGGCTCCTTGATGGTCACCTTCAGGGTGATGCCCTCATCCGGCTGCAGGCGGATCGACAGAAGATTGGCATGGCGCCCGGCGTCCTCGCCGAAGATCGAATGCGGCGCGTCCTTGAACATCACGTTGATCACAGAAGACCGCGCCACCAATCTTTTGCCGGTGCGCAGGTAGAAGGGCGTGCCGGCCCACCGCCAATTGGAGATATGCGCCTTCAGCGCCACATAGCTTTCGGTGGCCGAGCGCGGATTGCCCACGCTTTCGCGGTAGGACTTCAGCCCGGCCGCCGCGTCGCCCTCAAACTGGCCGCGCACAATATGGTGGGGCTGCACCGGATCCAGCGCCCGGATCACCTTCAGCTTCTCGTCACGCACGGCGTCGGAATCAAATTTCGCCGGCGGTTCCATCGCAATGAGGCAGAGCAGCTGCATCAGGTGGTTCTGCATCATGTCCCGCATGGCACCCGCGCGGTCGTAATAGGCTTCGCGCCCGGCCACGTCGACGGTTTCGGCCACGGTGATCTGGATGTGATCCACGTATTGACTGTTCCACAGCGGCTCAAACAGCATGTTGCCGAAGCGTATCGCCATCAGGTTCTGGACGGTTTCCTTGCCCAGGTAATGATCTATCCGGTAAATCTGGCTTTCATAGAAATAGGCGGCCAGCATCTGGTTCAGCTCGCGCGCCGTGTCCAGATCCTTGCCGAAGGGTTTTTCAACCACGATCCGCGCCCCGCGCGCCATACCGTGGCGGTAGATCCGCTCCGCCAGCCCGCCGAACAGCCGCGGGCGCACCGAAAAGTAGAACAGCCGAACCCGCGGCCCCTGTTCTTCTTCGATCGGCTCCCGCAGTTTCAGCCAGCCGGTGTCGCCTGCCGCATCCACGGTCACATAGCTGACCCGCTGCAGAAAAGCGTTAATCTCGGCGCCGCTGCCCTCGCCGCTGAATTCATGCAGGGCCTCGGCCACCAGGCTTCGGTAGCCGACGGTATCAAGCCCGCCCCGCGCCGTGCCTATGATGCGCGCGCCAGCAGGCATCTGGCCGCCACGGAACCGGCGGAACAGTGCCGGCAGGATCTTGCGGCGTGCCAAATCCCCGGTGCCGCCAAATATCACCAGATCAAAAGGTTCCACGGGAATAACGCGAGAGACCATTCTTTACCCTTGTTATCGCACGGCTTTGTGCCGCGGTCTTATCATGCGGCAACGGCGCATCACATCCCTGTCAGGACGCCTTCCGCAGCCTTCCTTATTTGCTCCACTATAGGCTAGACAGCCCTGAAAGAAACCGCCCGGGACCGTCAAAAAATGAAAGACCTGCCTCAGCCACTCGCCAATACCGGCAAGTTTCAGGACCGTTTTGTGACAGCCGACGGGCAGAAACGCGCCTCAGTGCCGCTGAGCCGCCCCGAGACCCTGTGGTTCAACACCGGAACACTCTGCAATATCGAGTGCAGCAATTGCTACATCCTGTCCTCGCCGACAAACGACGCGCTGGCCTACCTGACAGCGGCCGAAGTGGAGGATTACCTTGATCAGGCCGAGGCACGCCGATGGCCGATCCGCGAAATCGGCTTTACCGGCGGTGAGCCTTACATGAATCCGGCCATGAACGCGATGACTCGCGCCGCACTCGGGCGCGGCTACGCGGTGCTGGTTCTGACCAACGCCATGCGCCCGATGATGCGGAAATCCGTCCGCGAGGAGCTGCTGGCGCTGCACCGGGAGTTTCCCGGCAAGCTCACGCTGCGGATCTCGCTGGATCACCACTCAGAGCATTTTCACGATGAGGAGCGCGGCGCAGGCAGTTTTGCCAAGACACTAAGCGGCATGGACTGGCTGCGGGACCAGGGGATCGCCATGGCCGTGGCCGGGCGTACGGTTTGGGGCGAAGGCGAAGCCGAGGCGAGATCCGGGTTTGCGGCCCTGTTTTCGGAGCGGGGCTATGCCATAGACGCCGCCGACCCCGGTGCCTGCGTGCTCTTTCCGGAGATGGATGAAAGCGTCGAAGTTCCGGAAATCACAACGGCTTGCTGGAGTATCCTCAACAAGTCTCCGGCAGATGTCATGTGTGCCTCCTCCCGCATGGTGGTGAAGCGCCGCGGCGCCGCGACACCAGCGGTCATCGCCTGCACCCTGTTGCCTTATGCACCGGAATTCGAAATGGGTGCGACACTGGCCGAGGCGGAGGCCGACGTGCAGCTCAACCACCCCCATTGCGCCAAGTTCTGCGTATTGGGCGGCGCGAGCTGTTCCGCCTGACGGCAGCCAAAGTTTTCTCAAAACTTTGGTCCAGACTTTTCAAAAAAGTCTGGGGCGCGGCATCAGTGCAGGGGCAGGATGCCCTTCACATTGCGCCACTCCCCGGGGCTGATCATCTTGCGGTGGGAAAAGCGCACCGAATGCAACGGGCCATCGATTTCGCGCTGCCAGAATTCGATGAATTTGAACAATCGGGGGTGGTCAGGCAGAAGGTCGTATTCCTGCCAGACAAAAGTGTTCAGCACATGGGCGAAATCGGGCATGTGATAGGTCATTTCCGCAGTGGTCAGCCCATAGCCCTTCAGCATCAGTTCGGTTTCGTTCTGCTCCATTTGAGACCTCCATTACTGGAACGGTCCCTTAATGGTAGCGCAGACGTGGTTAATGACCTATGAAAACAAGGTGTTAACAATCCGTGAACAGCTAATCCCCTCCCTTCCGGGCTGCCTGCTTGCACCTTATATGCCGGGTCTGATAGAGTGCATCCACAAGATATAGACCCCATAATAAAGACGGGCAGCACACGTGAGCGATACGCCGGAAACCCCTGAAAACATGGATGAAACCCCGCCTGCACGCCCTGCGTACGACGGGCCGACGGTCTCCATCGAATCCGAGATGCGGACGTCCTATCTGGACTATGCGATGTCGGTCATCGTCAGCCTGGCCATCCCTGATCTGCGTGACGGGCTGAAACCGGTGCACCGCCGCATTCTTTATGCGATGCACGAAACCGGCAACAGCCACGAAAAGGCCTACCGCAAGTCGGCGCGCCCCGTCGGCGATGTTATGGGTAAATACCACCCTCACGGCGACAGTGCGATCTATGACGCGCTGGTGCGGATGGCGCAGGACTTCTCCATGTCGCTGCCGCTGCTGGATGGCCAGGGCAACTTCGGATCGATGGACGGCGATAACCCGGCCGCCATGCGTTACACCGAAGTGCGCATGGACAAGCCGGCCGCGGCGCTGCTGGCGGATATCGAAAAAGAAACCGTCGATTTCCAGGACAACTACGACGGCAAGGACCGCGAACCGACGGTCCTGCCGGCGCGCTTCCCGAACATGCTGGTCAACGGCGCCGGCGGCATCGCGGTTGGCATGGCGACAAACATCCCGCCCCATAACCTGGGCGAGGTCTGCGACGCCACGCTGGCGCTCATCGAAGATCCGGACCTCACCAGCGAACAGCTGATCGACTATATCCCCGGCCCCGACTTCCCCACCGGCGGTGTCATGCTGGGCCGCTCCGGCGCGCGCAAAGCCTATCTTGAGGGCCGCGGCAGCGTTGTCATCCGCGCCAAAACCCGCGTGGAAGAGCTGCGCAAGGACCGCTATGCCATTGTTGTGGACGAAATCCCCTATCAGGTGAACAAGGCCTCGATGATCGAGAAGATTGCCGAGCAGGTGCGCGATAAGAAGATCGAAGGCGTCAGCCATGTTCAGGATGAATCCGACCGCAACGGTGTTCGCGTCGTAGTCGAACTGAAGCGCGATGCAACGCCCGAGGTGGTGCTGAACCAGCTCTACCGGTTCACCCCGATGCAGACCTACTTCGGCTGTAACATGCTGGCGCTGAATGGCGGCCGCCCCGAGCAGCTGACCCTGCGCCGCTTCCTGACCTCCTTTATCGATTTCCGCGAAGATGTTGTGGCACGGCGTACCGCGCACCTGCTGCGCAAGGCCCGCGAACGCAGCCATATTCTGTGCGGTCTGGCCGTGGCCGTCACCAATATTGATGAAATCGTCGCCACCATCCGGTCCTCTGCTGACGCGGCTGAGGCGCGCGAAAAGCTGATGACACGGCGCTGGCCGGCCCAGCCGATCCTTGAATACATCAAGCTGATCGACGATCCGACCCATACCGCCAACGAAGACGGCACCTATAACCTGTCCGAGACCCAAGCCCGCGCCATTCTGGAACTGCGCCTGCAGCGCCTGACTCAGATCGGCGTCAAGGAAGTCACCGACGAGCTGGAAGAACTGGCCGGCAAGATCAAGGAATACCTTGAGATTCTGTCCAGCCGCGAACGCATCATGGGCATCATCAGCGATGAGCTGACCGAGGTGCGCGAACAATTCGCCGTGCCGCGCCGCACCGAGATCGTCGACTGGTCCGGTGACATGGACGACGAAGACCTGATCGAGCGCGAGGACATGGTGGTGACCGTGACCTCCGGCGGCTATATCAAGCGTACCCCGCTGGGTGATTTCCGCGCCCAGAAACGCGGCGGCAAGGGGATTTCGGGCATGCAGACCAAGGAAGAGGATGTTGTCACCAACCTCTTCGTGGCCAACACCCATACGCAGCTTCTGTTCTTCACCACCGACGGTATGGTCTACAAGCTGAAGACCTGGCGCCTGCCGCAGTCGGGGCGCACCGGCAAGGGCAAGGCAATCGTCAATATCCTGCCGATCCCGCCTGGCGTGTCCATCGCCGCGATTATGCCGGTGGATGTGCCGGATGAAGAATGGGAAAACCTGCAGATCGTCTTTGCCACCACGGCGGGCGACGTGCGCCGCAACGCGCTGTCCGATTTCACCAATGTGAAGCGCAACGGCAAGATCGCCATGGAGCTGCCCGAGGGCGTGGAAATGGTAAACGCGCGGATCTGTTCCGAAGATGATGACGTGATGCTGGTCACCAATTCAGGCCGCGCCATCCGCTTCCCCACCACGGATGTGCGGGTCTTCAAGGGCCGCAAATCCACCGGTGTCCGCGGCATCAGGCTGAATGGCGATGACAATGTGGTCTCCATGTCGGTGATCCGCCACTTCGATGCTAGCTCGGAAGAGCGTGCGGCCTATCTGAAGATGCGCCGCGCGGTCGCGGGGCTGGCGGATGACGCCGAAGACGCCGCAGAAGAAGACGCCGATCCCAACGCCACCATCAGCCAGGAGCGTTATGCCGAAATGTCGGCCGCGGAAATGCTGATCCTGACGATCAGCGCGGGCGGCTCCGGCAAGCTGTCGTCCTCGCATGACTACCCGGTCCGCGGACGTGGCGGCATGGGTGTTGCGGCCATGGACAAGGCAATGCGCGGCGGCGCGCTGGTCGCGTCCTTCCCGGTGGACCTGGAAGACCAGATCATGCTGGCGACCTCCAAAGGCCAGTCGATCCGGGTGCCGGTGGATGGTATCTCCTTCCGGTCCCGCTCGGCCGGCGGCGTGCGGGTGTTCAACACCGGCAAGGGCGAAGAAGTCGTCTCGGTTGCCTGGATCGCAGAGCAGAACGGCGACGAGGACGAAGGAGAGGTTCAGGACTGAACCCCTTTAATTTGAATGAAAAAGCGCCTCCTTTGGGGGCGCTTTTTGCTTCCTTAACGGTTCGATAAAGTGGGAGGTGCCAGGGTTGGGTTGACCGCGCGGGAAACAACCGGAGTGAGCCCATGAACCTGTATCACTGTTCTATCGACCTGAAAGACGACGCCAAGGCACTGGCCTTTGCCAATGCGATTGACCAATGGATGGGTTACCTGAAGGACCGCGGCACGATCCGCAGCTGGCGGCTGCTGCGCCGCAAACTGGGGCTGGCAGCCGATAGCTGCCGCGATTTTCTGCTGGAACTGGAAGTGGATGACCTTGCTCAGCTGGACCAGGCCTTCCGGGCGCTGGAAGCCAAGGATGAAGAGGTCGAACGGCTTTACAACAGTGTCACCGCACTGATCGCGCAATCCGATATCGGCCTCTACCGGCCCTTCCCGGATCCGGAACGGGCCGAACGCATGGCACTGATCTGAGGCTCAGAAAAACGCCGGGGCCAGGATAAAACCGGCAAAGATCAGGGTTGCAAGGGCTGACTCCATGGAACGTCTCCATCACTCACTATGCCCCCTGCAAAACGTAAATACACCGTAAATATGGCATTTCCGGGGCATCCGGCCCACGGCGCGCCGAAGCGCCGTGGCACAAGCGCCCGCGCGGGTGCTTTACCTTAGGGCCCCTCTAAGGGCCTTGGCGTGGTGTCCGCCCGATTCAGAGCCCGTATATGCCGGTAAACTTCTCTTCCAGGTAGGCCAGCAGCGGCGCATGACCGGGCTCAACACCTGCCGCGCGCGCAATCGTATCGCGCGGGCTGCGCAGCCCGCCGAACTGCTGCAGGTTTTCCCGCAGCCAGGTTGTGGCTCCGCTTGTGTCGCCCTTCGCCAACTGGACATCCAGATCCGGTACGGCCTTGCGCAGCGCCTCGTTCAGGCAGCCGGCATAGACATTGCCCAGGGAATAGGTCGGGAAGTAGCCGAACAGGCCGACGGACCAGTGCACATCCTGCAAGCAGCCGTTGGACGGCTTGTCGACGCTATAGCCGAAATCAGCCGCAAAACGGTCATTCCAGGCGGCTTCCAGATCCTGCACCTGCAGATCGCCGGCCATCAGAGCGCGTTCCAGATCGAAGCGCAGCATGATGTGGAGGTTGTACTGCACCTCATCCGCCTCGGTCCGGATAAAGCCGTTATGCACCGCGTTGACCGCCGCATAGAAGGCGTCCTCGTCAGCGATGCCGAAATCACCAAAACTGTTGCGCATCTCGCCATACAGCCAGCCGGTGAAGGCGCGGCTGCGGCCGATCTGGTTCTCGTAGATGCGGCTCTGGCTTTCGTGCACGCCCATCGACACGCCACGGCCCAGCGGGGTCAGCAGGTAGTCGCGGCTGATGTTCTGCTCGTAAGCGCCGTGGCCGACCTCGTGGATCGTTGAATAGAAACAGTTGAACGGGTCGCTCTCGCTGGTGCGCGTGGTGATCCGCACATCCAGACCCGAGCCGGAGCTGAACGGGTGCACCGCCTTGTCGACGCGGCCGTGCGACATGTCATAGCCAAAGGCCTTGGCGATCTTGCGCGTCAGCTGCATCTGCTTGGTTTCGTCGAAAGTGCCCTCCAGCCCCTTGGGCGCGGGCTGCGCCAGGACAGAAGCGCGCAGATCCACCAGACGCGGGCGCATTGCGTCGAAAATCGCGGCGATCTGATCGGCGGTGGTGTATGGCTCGTAATCCTCGACCATCGCGTCATAGATGTCGCCGCCATTTGCCAGCGCAGCGCCTTCTTCACGCTTCAGCGCCACAACTTCTTCCAGTACGGGCAGGAAGGCTGCGACATCCTCATCTGCGCGCGCGGCAGCCCATTTGCCCTGCGCCTCAGACGTCACCTGTGCCAGTTTCTTGGCCAGATCGGCTGGCACCTTTTTGGTGCGCTCATAAGACCGGCGGACCTCGCGCAGATGCGCCTGCCCTGCCTCATCCGGGGCCTCGGCCTGTTCAAGCCACTCCGCCACGCGCGGGTCCGAGCGGCGTTCGTGCAGCACGGCCTCGATGGCGGCCATTTCCTGACCCCGCTGCGAGGCAGCGCCGCGCGGCATCATGGTCTCCTGATCCCAGCCCAAGCGGCCCGCGATCTGTCCCAGCGCCTGGGTGTCGCGTTCAAACGCCATCAGCTTGTCAAATGCACTCATGAAATCTTACCCTTTGATGGAGGTTGCGACGGGATACCCCGACAGGAAACGCGCGCGCAGGATCAGCACCCACAGCAGGATCGCCACGATCTGGTGGCTGATGGCCGCATGTACGGGCGCCGCATAGATCACGGTGATCACGCCAAGCGCCAGCTGCACCAGCAGGGTCGCAAAGACGCAATTGAAGGCAAACTGCGTGGCCTTGTGGGCGGATTTGCGGCCCCGAAGCCAGACCACCACGCCAAAGGCAAACAGCAGGTAGGCGCAGATGCGGTGAATGAACTGCACAAGACCGGGGTTCTCGAAGAAGTTGGTCCAGAGCGGAGTGAACAGGAAGGGATCCGGCGGGATCACCTGCCCGCCCATCAGCGGCCAGTCGGTATAGCTGCGCCCGGCGTCAATCCCGGCCACCAGCGCGCCAAGGATGATCTGCAGGAAGGCGAAATGCAGCAGGCCGGTGGACAGGCCCCAAAGCTTTGCTTCCTTGCCGCGGCGCGCCTGCATCAGGTCGCGCTCTTCGCGGCCCATCTGGAAGATGTACCAGGCAAGATAGCCGAGGATCACAAAGGCCAGACCCAGGTGCACCGCCAGCCGGTAGGAGGCAACGGCTGTCATGCCTTCGCCTTGTGTGACGCCCGAGGCCACCATCCACCAGCCGATGGTGCCCTGCACACCGCCCAGCACGCCGGGCAAAGCCAGACGGCCGGCCCAGCCTGCGGGCATTTTGCGCGCCAGAAGGAAGCCGAAGAAGCCGAACGCCCAGACCAGACCGATCACGCGGCCCAGCTGGCGGTGGCCCCATTCCCACCAGTAGATTTCCTTGAAATCAGCCAGTTCCATCCACTGGTTCTGGATTTGCCACTGGTCGATCTGCTTGTATTTGTCGAATTCAGACTGCCAGTCGGCCTCGCTCATCGGCGGAATCGCCCCGGTGACGGGCCGCCATTCGGTGATCGAAAGCCCGCTGTCCGTCAGCCGTGTCAGACCGCCCACGACAATCATCGCCACAACAAGCGCAAACAGCATCATCAGCCAGACGCGGACCGCCTTGCGTGCACCGCCGCGGCCGCGGTCGATCAGACCGGGCTGGACCGGAGTTTCCTGCGGGCGGTCGCCGTCCACCTCTTCGAAAATGCTACGCTTGTTGCTCATGCTTGCCTCATTCAATTCTTCGACACGCTAGGGTGGCCCGCGGCCAAGGTCCAGACGGGTTATTCGCCGCCGCGGTCTTTCCAGCGGACCATCTGCCGCATGATGCCATGCATCATCTGCACATCCGCCCGCGTCATCCGCATACGGGACCAGAGGTTGCGCAGATTAGTTTTCATGCTGTCGGCCTTTTCCGGCGGGAAGAAGAAGCCCGCCTCGTCCAGACTCTCCTCGTAATGTTCGACCAGTTTTTCGACCTCGACCCCGGTGGCCCAGTCGCCTTTGCGGCCAAGATCGGTGGTCTCGTGCACCACGTCGCCGGTCTGGCGCATCCATTCATAGCCCGTCAGCAGCACGCATTGGCCCAGGTTCAGCGAGGCGTAGAGCGGGTTTACCGGTACGGAAATGATGGCGTTGGCCTTGGCGATATCCTCATTCTCAAGCCCGGCGCGTTCCGGCCCGAACATCACCGCGACCTTCTCGCCGGCGGCGATCTTCTCGGCGGCCAGTTTCATCGCCGCTTCGGGGCTGTAGACCGGTTTGGTCAGCCCGCGCTGGCGCGCTGTGGTGGCGAAAACATAAGTACAGTCTTCCAGTGCTTCGGGCACATCGGCGCAAAGCTGTGCTTCGTCCAGCAGCCGGCCCGCACCGGAAGACATGGCCACCGCCTTGGGGTTCGGCCAGCCGTCGCGCGGCGCCACGATGCGCATCCGGTCGAGGCCGAAGTTCCACATGGCACGGGCCGCCGCCCCGATGTTTTCGCCCATCTGCGGGCGGACAAGGACAAAGGCGGGCTGAGGGGTTTCGCTGGGCATCGCGGGCTCCGGGTCAAAAGATCGCCCTGCTCTACTGTGCCGGCTCGAAAGGGGCAAGATCTGGCGCTTTTTTACCGGCTGCATTAGGCTGCGGGACGGGCATAATTCTTGCGCAACGGCCCAAATCCGCTAAACAGCGGCACCAAAAAAGGATCCGGACCATGGCAAGCGATGACAACGGCCCCGAGCAGCCGCAGATCTATCTGATCACCCCGCCGTCTTTCGAGCTGAGCCACTTCCCGGATCAGCTGGGCCGCGTGCTGGACGAGGTTGAGATCGCCTGCGTGCGTCTGGACATGGCCAGCCGTGATGAAGACATGCTGAGCCGGGCGGGCGATGCGCTGCGCGAGGTTTGCCATGCCCGGGATGTGGCCATCGTGATCACCGACCATCAGGTTCTGGCCGAACGTCTGGGTCTTGACGGGGTGCATCTGTCGGACAGCTCGCGCACCGTGCGTGCGGCGCGCACCGCGCTGGGTGCGGATGCCATTGTCGGCAGCTACTGCGGGGCCTCCAACCACGCAGGCATGACCGCAGGGGAAGCCGGTGCAGACTATATCAGCTTTGGCCCTGTCGGCGAATCCGGCCTGGGCGATGGCGCCATTGCCGAAACCGACCTGTTCCAGTGGTGGTCCGAGATGATCGAAGTGCCGGTTGTGGCCGAAGGCGGGCTGACCGAAGAGATCGTTGCCAAACTGTCTCCCTACACTGATTTCTTCGGTATCGGCGATGAGATCTGGCGCCAGGAAGACCCGCTGGCCGCCCTGCAACGCTTGATCACGGCGATGGGCTGAAGGCCCGGTTCAGAGGAATATGCGTTCCGCAAGCCAGTAGCTGCCGATGGCCGCAATCGTGACTGAAGCAGGGATCGCCACCCTGCCCCGGTATTTCAGGCTGCCGCGGAACCGCAGCCCCAGGGTCAGGAACGCCGCGGCAATCACGGCAATCTGACCCAATTCCACCCCTGTGTTATAACCAAGAAGCGCCATCAGGAATTGGCCATCGGCAAGCCCCGCCTCCGCCAGCCCTGCAGCAAATCCCAGCCCGTGAAGCAGCCCAACGGCGAGCACCAGCAGGATCCGGTCTGCATGCAGCTGCCGGGCAAAGATATTGGTCACCCCGGCATAGACGATGGCGGCAGCGATCAGCGGCTCTGCGACCGCCGGGGACAATGTGACAATATTCAGCGTCGCAAGCGCCAGCGTCGCCGTGTGTGCCACTGTGAACGTGAAGATCTGCAATAGCAGCGGACCGGCCCTGGGACTGAGGAAAAACAGCGCCAGCACAAAGAGGATATGGTCCCAGCCCTTTGGCAGAACATGGGCAAAACCCGCGGGCAGATAAGCCAGGAAGGCTTCTGCCGGGCTCATCGCGGAACCGCCATTCAGCGGAACCGGCGGCGTCGATTGCCCGCCCAGCAGATAGCCGGCATAGGCCTGGGCCACGCCGCGCTGGCGCACCATCGCACTGCCGGAGCCGGCAGGCCAGTGCAGCACCAAATGCCGCGCGCCTTCTGGCAGCCGCCCGCGGAACTGCAGGTCCGAATAACGCGGCTGCGTGATATCCCCTGTCTCGGGGATCCGGATGGCTGTCACCTCCAGCAGAACCGGTTCTCCTGCCGCAGTGACGGTCAGGTCCTCCAGCCATTCCTGTACAAAAACCTCCGCCATCGGGCGCAGCGCATCCGGTGGCAGCGCCCGCAGCCCGGTGTAATCCCCTGCGCGGTCCGAAGCGCTGGTATCCGAGAGACCGTCCAGATCAATACCGGCAATGAAGGCTTCCAGCATGACGCGGATTTCCAGCACTGCCTCGCCCTGGTCCGTTTTCAGCCCGGCAATGGCCGGCGTCACCTCATGCGCCGCCCCGCGCGCCGCCGCGGTCGCCCCGAGGCACAGCACCAGAACCATCAGCTTGATCTTCATCAGAATTGCCATCGGCCTGCTCCGCCTCATGGTCTTGTTCTTACAACTGTCCCGCCGTTGCTGCCAAAGCGCAAGGGGATTCCCGCCCGGTGCTGCCGCCGCCGCCTTGCACCCCGCGAAAAAAGAGGCCAGAACGGGCCCATGACCCCAGTTCCTACGTTTTCCAGTGACATCCTCTGCATCGGATCTGTCCTTTGGGACATTATCGGCCGCGCCCCCGCCGAAATGCGCCGCGGGTCCGACCTGCCCGGCCGCATCACCCGGCTGCCCGGCGGCGTTGCAATGAATATCGCCATGACTCTGGTGCGTTTCGGCCTGAAACCCGCGCTGCTGAGCGCCGTGGGCCAGGACGCCGAAGGCGAGGAGCTGATCGCCGCCTGCACCCACCTCGGGCTGAACACCGATCACCTCTACCGTTCCGAGGATCTGCCGACCGATTGTTATATGGCCGTGGAGGGCGCCAACGGGCTGATCGCTGCCATCGCCGATGCCCATTCGCTGGAGGCTGCCGGCTCTAAAATCCTGCGCCCGCTGCTGGATGGAACCCTTGGCTCCGATGATGCGCCCTACACCGGGCCGGTTGCGCTTGACGGCAACCTGACCCTGTCGCTTCTGGATGATATTGCCACCAGCCCGGCTTTTGCCGCCGCCGATCTGCGGGTGGCCCCGGCCTCGCCTGGCAAGGCGGAACGGCTGCGCCCGTTTCTCAGCCGCGGCCGCGGCACGCTTTATGTCAATCTGGAAGAGGCCGGGCTGCTCTGTCAGCAGGCTTTCACCTCCTCGGAGGACGCGGCGCTTAGCCTGCTGGACCGGGGCGCTGCCCGCGTTCTGGTCACCGATGGCAGCAGCTCTGCCACCGAAGCGGGCCGCAGCGGCGCCCCCGTCACCCTCACCCCGCCCCGCGTCACCGTTGCCCGCGTGACCGGTGCGGGCGACACGTTCATGGTCGCGCATAACGCGGCGGAATCCCGCGGCGCGGACCGCAGCGCGGCGCTTGCCGCCGCTGTCCAGGCTGCCGCAACCTATGTATCCGGAGAGCCCCCCCTGTGATCAACATGCAGTATTCAGCCGAAGTACAGGCCGCCAGGTCCGAAGGCCGCGCCATCGTGGCGCTGGAAAGCACCATCATCACTCACGGCATGCCTTACCCGCAGAATGTCGAGGTAGCAGCGCAGGTCGAAGATGACATTCGCCAAGCCGGAGCCACCCCGGCGACAATGGCGGTGATCGACGGCAAGTTGCATGTTGGATTAGAGGCGGATCAACTACAGGCGTTGGGACAGGCCAAAGGCGTTGCCAAGCTATCCCGCGCTGATTTTGCCGCCTGTCTTGCTACTGGCGGGACCGGTGCAACGACCGTTGCAGCGACCATGATTGCCGCGCGTTTGGCTGGCATAGAGGTTTTTGCTACGGGCGGCATTGGCGGCGTTCACAAAGGTGCCGAGCAGAGTTTTGACATCTCGGCTGATCTGATGGAACTCGCAGCAACGCCGGTGACTGTGGTTGCCGCCGGCGCCAAGGCAATTTTGGATGTGCCCAAGACACTGGAAGTTCTGGAAACTCAAGGGGTGCCTGTGATTGCCTATGGGCAGGATAGCTTTCCGGCATTTTGGTCAGCTCAGTCAGAACATGCTGCCCCGTTGCGGATGGATGAGCCAGCACAGATTGCCAAGGCGCAGATGTTGCGCACAGCAATGGGGTTGCCTGGAGGCCAGCTGGTCGCAAATCCCATCCCGCAAAATGACCAGATTGCTGCAGAGGTTCTAGCCCCGATCATTGCACAGGCGCAAAGCGAAGCCGACAGGCAAGGGGTTTCTGGGAAGCAGGTAACGCCATTCCTGCTTCAGCGGATCTTTGAACTGACCGAAGGAAAATCGCTGACCGCAAACATTGCTCTTGTGCGTAACAATGCCAAATTGGCAGCCAAGATTACCCA
>CAJXHQ010000008.1 GCA_913054485.1 uncultured Paracoccaceae bacterium | reverse complement strand
CATCATTAACCGATGGTGATGGGGTTGATGGTAATTTACGTGCGGTAGCGGTCAATAATAGTGTGTTCGTGACGGTGGGAACCGATGACTTGATGGTTTCGACGGATGGTGCGACATGGACTGTGCCGGTGTTACCTTCTCAGCTTGATGGGGGGGAAGCTCGCTGGATTGGAAACTCTTTAGTTTATAATAGTGGTTATTTTTATATGGGTGTGCAAGAAACGATAGAAAGTTTAGGCTTTATTTTGCGCACTGATGACGCCACTAATTGGCAAGCAACTAATGCGGGCTCGGTTACGCCACCAGGACTACCTTCTTCTAATACCGTTGCGCAATTTGCGTCCGATGGCGCGAATAATCTTATGGGGATATCGACGAGCGACCCGACCAAGTATTATTACTCGACTGACGCGGGTAGCACATTCAGTTTGACTTCGAATGGCCTCGATAGCTACTCAGAGTTTAATAAAGGTATTACATTTAACTCAGTATCGAATCAGTTCGTTGTGGCGGGAAGCCAAGATGGTGATGAAGAAAGCGCAGCCGTCATTGACGATGCTTCCCTTGGCGGCAGCTTAAATGATATTGCGGCTAACCTCGGTGGCTCAGTGACGGATATCGTCACCTTACCGACCGTTAATGGTGAGTACTTTATCGCTCAGTCGTCAGGCGTCGTACATAGATTAAACAATGATTTTCAGGCCGGCTATGATGAATCCCACCACAGTTTCTTTGGTGATGTTGTCAGAATGGTTATTGCCGGCGATTATGTATATGCCGTTATGTCAACGGGTGTGATTATCCGCAAGCGTATCGTGTCAGATACGTCTAAACTGAGTACAGTGGATTTATCTTTCACGCCAGCATAGATTGGCTAGATAGAAGGTATTGAGGAATAGTAATTTATGGTAGGGGTTGCTTAGGATGCAGGTAATATTTTATGGTGTTCGTGGTTCGACACCATCTCCAGGCGCTGAGTTTGTTCGCTATGGCGGCAATACCGCTTGCGTATATGTCAAGCTCTCGGATGGCCTTCCAAAATCCACATACCCTGCGTATCTGAATTGACATACGTCGCGTATGTTTCTAGTTTACATACGAACCGTATATCAAATCGAGCGACCGGTGTGAAGGTCGGCGGTTTTCCGGCAGCCCCACGAAAGGAGCCAGACATGACCCAGCGTCAGGCCATTTTCCCCGCCAACCGACATGCACTCTACGAAGCGCACGGCTATTCCGCTGCCATCCGCTCCGGCGACCTCCTGTTTGTCTCCGGCCAGGTCGGCAGCCGCGAGGACGGGACGCCGGAACCGGATTTCCGGACACAGGTGGAACGCGCCTTCGACAACCTGACGGCCGTCCTGGAGGCGGCAGGCTGCAGCCTCGACGACATCGTCGACGTCACGAGCTTCCACACGGACCCCGAAAACCAGTTCGAGACGATCATGGCCGTCAAGAACCACGTCTTCCCGGCGCCGCCCTACCCAAACTGGACGGCCGTCGGCGTCAACTGGCTGGCCGGCTTCGATTTCGAGATCAAGGTCATCGCCCGCATTCCGCAAGGCAGCTAGCGGGCTGCGATACAAGGCAACAATTGCCTGTCCTGGCGGATCGAAAAGCCGCCAGGTTTCCTGTATCGGTGCTCTTCGGCGCGTTTGGCGTCGATGACCGGAGGGTACGATATTGAGCTTTGCGGAAAGCTATCTCGGAAAATTGCGCGCCAGGATCGGCTCCGCCTTAGTCCTGGTTCCGGGCGTTCGCGTGGTGGTGAGGCGAAAGGACGGTTGCGTGCTCATGCAACATCGGAGCGACTTCGATCGCTGGGGTATTCCGGGTGGTAACGCGGAAGAGGGAGAGGACCTGATGTCGGTCGCCGTCCGGGAGACGATGGAGGAAACCGGCCTGCGCATCTGGAACCTCCGACCCTTCGGGTTTGCCAGCAATCCAGAGTTCGAAACCATCACCTTCCCCAACGGCGATGTCTGCCAGTTCTTCGCGATGATGTTCTACACCGAGGATTTCGATGGCGTGGCGACCGTCACCGACGCGGAATCCAAGGCGGTGGACTGGTTCCCCCTGGACGCCCTGCCCGACACGCTTCCCAGCATGCGTCGGAGCCTCGACGCCTTCCAGGCCTTTGAGCGGACCGGCACGTTCCAGATGATCTGACGGCGACCGCTCCAATACCCACGCCCGATTGCCAGCGCCTCCCATTTGCGCATAACTTCGGCAAATCACTGCGGTGCAACAAGAACACCGCGATTTGGGAGGTCAGGCATGTCCAGAACCGTCGTCGTCACCGGCTCCACCAGCGGGATCGGGCTCGGCATTGCAAAGGCGTTTGCGGTCGAGGTTTGCCACGTGGTGATCAACGGCTTCGGTGAGCCGGACGCGATCGAGGCGGTGCGGCGCGAACTGGAGGTGCTGGGCGGCGGCCGGGTGATCTACCATGGCGCCGACATGACGAAGCCGGAGGAGATCGAAGACCTGATCGGCACGGCGGCGGCAAACTTCGGCTCGGTCGACGTTCTGGTCAACAATGCCGGCATCCAGCATGTCGCCAGGATCGAGGATTTTCCCACCGCGCAGTGGGACCGCATCATCGCCATCAACCTGACGAGCGCCTTCCACACCACCCGCACGGCGATCCCGCTGATGAAGGCGAAGGGCAAGGGCCGCATCATCAACGTGGCCTCGGCGCATGCGCTGGTGGCCTCCCCCTACAAATCCGCCTATGTGGCTGCCAAGCATGGTATTTTAGGCTTTACGAAGACAGCAGCCTTGGAACTTGCCGAATTCGGGATTACCGTCAACGCGATCTGCCCGGGCTATGTGCTGACGCCGCTCGTCGAACGCCAGATCCCGGATACGGCCCGGGAACGCGGCATCAGTGAGGATGAGGTGAAGACCGAGGTGATGCTGCGGCTGCAGGCGACGAAGGAATTCGTCGCCATCGAGGAAGTCGCGGCCACGGCCGTGTTTCTTGCCAGCGACGCGGCGCGGCAGATCACCGGCACGCATATTTCGATCGATGGCGGCTGGACCGCCCAATAAGAGAACAGACGGCCCGAAAGAGAATAGACAGCATGACAGACGCAATCCGCTTCATCCTCAACGGCGAGGAGATCTCGCTCGGCGGCTTCGGCCCGACCGAGACGCTCCTCGACTACCTGCGCCTGAAGCGCCGGCTGACCGGCACCAAGGAAGGCTGCGCCGAGGGTGACTGCGGCGCCTGCACGGTGCTCGTCGGCCGCCTGGTCGAGGGCCTGCTGCGCTACGAGACGGTGAATGCCTGCATCCGCTTTCTCGGCTCGCTGCACGGCACCCATGTGGTGACGGTGGAGCATCTGGCCGCCAAGGACGGCACGCTGCATCCGGTGCAGCAGGCCATGGTCGACCAGCACGGCTCGCAATGCGGCTTCTGCACGCCGGGCTTCGTGATGTCGCTCTACGGCCTGTGGCTCTCCAACGATGCGCCGTCGCGCGCCGAGATCGAAAGCGCGCTGCAGGGCAACCTCTGTCGCTGCACCGGCTACGAGCCGATCATCAAGGCCGCCGAACAGGTGGGCGCGGAACGCCCGAGTTCGCTCTTCGACCCGCTCGAGCGCGACCGCAGCGAGATCGCCGCCAGGCTCTGGGACATCCGCGCCCATCCCGAAACCATCGTCGTCACCAGGGATGGCGCCCGCTCGATCGTGCCGGCCTCGATGGCCGCTCTTGCCGAGATCATCGCGGCGGAACCGAAGGCCACCATCGTTGCCGGCTCGACCGACGTCGGCATCTGGGTGACGAAGCAGATGCGCCTCCTCGACCCGATCGTCTTCATCGGCCATCTGACGGAACTGCAGTCGGTGACGGTCGATGACCGGGGCATCACCATCGGCGCCGGTCCGATGGACGCGGGCCGCATCGCGCGGGATACTTCCGCAGCCATTTACGGCGCGGGCGAAGGGTTCGCCGCCCGGATGATGTTTGACGGCCGCAAGGTCAGCGCCGCGGGGGCAGCCTTTGCCGCGGCAACCGCCACCGACAATCTGGATGGCCACGACGGCTACTACCCCACCAAGGGCCATATCGGCGTGGTGGTGATCCCAGCGATCGCCGCATTGTCGGAAACGGTCGATGACTTTTCCGGCCTTGAGGCTCTGGCGATCACCACCATCGGTTACGAGGTGGCGGGCCGTGCCGCGATCTCGCTGCACAACACGGTCAGCGATTATCACACCTCGGGTGCCTGGAACGCGCTGGGCGTGACGGTCATGGCAGCCCGGATGCGTGGGCATTCCCGTGCGCAGCTGCGCGAAGGCTTCGGTATTTCCGAATACCACGGCCCCCGCAGCCAGATGATGCGCGAGATCGCCAATCCGTCGATGCTGCACGACGGCTCCGGCTGGGGCGCGATGGTGGGGATGTCTTCTGCCATCATGGCCGAGAAAGGCTTCACCGGCGCACCGGCCATCACCATCGAGGAAGACCGGGTCGCGCAGTACTGGGACGACCTCGGCTCCTTCTGGCAGATGGAGCACCAATATGTGAAACCCTACCCGATCTGCCGCTGGGCCCATGCGCCCATTGACGCGATCCGGCAGGTGATGATGGAACACGGGCTGACCCACGAGCAGCTGGCGCAGATCCATATCAACACCTTCCACGAAAGCGCCTGTTTGTACCCCGGCGTGCCCGCAACCACCAGTCAGGCGCAGTACTCATTGGGCTACGCGGTGGCGACACAGGCCGCTTATGGCCGCATCGGGCTGGAACATATCTCCGGCGACGGCCTGCGCGATCCGCTGGTCGCTTCGATCCACGAGCGCATTACTGTCTCTGAGGACAAGAAACACTCGGACCGGTTCCCCGCCTGCCGGGTCGCCGATGTGACCGTGACCCTCACCGACGGGCGCGTCATCGCATCGGGCGATGTGCATGCGCGCGGCGGCCCCGAAGCACCGATGGATGACGCTGATGTGGCCGCCAAATTCATGGAGTTTGCCTCGCCTTCACTGGGCGAATCGCGCTCGGCAGAAATCCGCGACGCGGTGCTCTCTTTCACCGACCCCACTTCGAAATTCTCCGACCTCGGCCGCTTGATCTACGATCCGGCCTGACCAGAAAGACCAAGACAAATGGCACGCGAAAAACGCGGCGGCGGACGCCGCGGAAAATCCTCCCGCTCCGGCGGCAGCATCGAACAGCTGCCCTGGCAACAGGTGCAGAACACCTACCCGGCTTACGAGCTGCTGAACCCCGATCAGATGGACCGCTTGCACGCCACATCCATGCGGATCCTGTCCGAGGCCGGCATCCGGGTGATGGGCGACAACGTCATGGACCTGTTCGAGGCGGCAGGTGCAATCGTCGACCGCGACACCCAGACCATCCGCATGGACGAAAGCATCGTCGCAAAGGCGCCGGAGACGGTGCCGCAGACCTTCACCCTGCGCGCCCGCAACGCCGCCAAGCGGATCACGCTGGGCGGCAACAACATCACCTTCGGACTGGTCGCAGGCCCGCCCAATGTGCACGACTGCATCAACGGGCGGCGGCAGGGCAACCTGGCGGATTATCAGAACTTCATCAAACTGGCGCATCACTTCAATGCGGTGAACATCATCGGCAACCAGGTGATGGCACCGATGGAGCTGCCCGCCAACAACCGGCATCTGGACACCTACCTGTCCAATATCACCCTGTCGGATCTGTCCTTCCACTGCACCGCCATTGGACGCGGGCGGGCGATGGACGGGATCAACATGATGGCCATCAGCCGTGGTCAAAGCGTTGAGGAATTGCGCGATGATCCGGGCGTGATCACCATCATCTCGGTCAACTCGCCGCGGCTGTTTGACGACGCCATGGGCGACGGGCTGATTGCCATGGCCGAACACGGCCAGCCGGTGTCGATCACGCCGTTTACGCTGATGGGCGCAATGACCCCGGTGACCCTGCCCGCAGCCCTGGCGCAGCAAAACGCCGAAGCCCTGTTCGGCGTGGTGCTGACCCAGCTGATCAATCCCGGTACGCCGGTGATGTATGGCTCCTTCACCTCCAACGTCGACATGCGCTCTGGCGCGCCCGCCTTCGGCACGCCGGAGAACGCCAAGGCCAATATCGTCGGCGGCCAG
This sequence comes from uncultured Paracoccaceae bacterium, assembly GCA_913054485.1. GTDB lineage: Bacteria > Pseudomonadota > Alphaproteobacteria > Rhodobacterales > Rhodobacteraceae > FREY01. Next base: position 14,497 of record CAJXHQ010000008.1, on the reverse strand, counting down.
CTGGCGCGGCGCTACGGCATCCCCTACCGGACCTCCAATGCAAACGCGTCCAACGCGGTGGACCTGCAGGCGGCTTACGAGACGATGATGTCCTCCTGGGGCGCAGTCTTGGGCGGCGCCAATATGGTCTACCACGCAGCCGGCTGGCTGGAGGGCGGGCTGACCGCGTCTTATGAGAAATTCATCATGGATGTGGAGATTATCCAGAACATGATCGAGTTCCTGAAGCCGATGAAGTTCGACGAGGACGAGCTGGGCTTTGACGCCATCCAATCGGTGCCTACAGGCGGCCATTTCTTCGGCGCGGACCACACGATGGCCCGCTACGAGACGGCCTTTTACCGCCCAATGCTGTCGGACTGGCAGAACTTCGAGAACTGGGAAGCGGCCGGTGCCAAAGACGCGCTGCAGCGTGCCACAGGGCTCTGGCAGCAGGCATTGCGCGACTATGAGGCCCCGGTGATGGATGCTGCCATCCGCGAGGAGCTGGACGCCTATGTGGCGCGCCGCAAGGAAGAGATCGGTTCAGGGGAACCCTGAACCGTCTGACGGAGTCTGATTATGGCCGTGACGATCACAACCTTTGCGCTGGCCGCGTTCCTGCAGCGCTGTTTTGAGGCCGGAGGGTATTCTGCCGGCAATGCAGCCTCCGTCACGGCCCATCTTCTGGACGCCGAAATGTGCGGTGTTACCTCCCATGGGGTGAACCGTCTGGGCTGGTATCTGGAACTGGCCAGGGATGGCGCTCTGATCCCTGAGGCCCTGCCCAGGGTCACGGAATTATCGCCCAATGCGGTGACCGTTGACGGTCAGGGCGGCATTGGCATCGTCGCGATGGAGCACGCCCTGGCCGAGGTAACCGCGCGCGCCAAAACCGGGCTGATCGCCATGGTCGGGATTACCAATTGCGGCCATACCGGGCGGATCGGCGCCTACGCCGAACAGGCCGCCAGGGACGGCTGCTTTGCCTTCTGCACCGGCGGCGGGGGACGGGACAAATGGTCTGACGTGGTGCCTTTTGGCGGGAGCAAACCGGTGATGAGCACCAACCCCTACGCCCTTGCCCTGCCCGGCGCGGACGGCCAGCCGGCGGTCTGTGACTTTGCCATTTCCACTGTGGCTTCGGGCAAGGTGGCCATCGCCCGCGCCAATGGCACAGAGCTGCCCGAGGGCTGCATCACAGACGCGAATGGCAATCCCAGCACCGATCCCGAAGACTTCTACGCAGGCGGGTCGCTGCTGCCGGCAGCGGGGGCAAAGGGCAGCGGTCTGGGCATCATGGCGGAGCTGATCGGCTCTGCGCTGCTGGGGCCGGCACGGGAGTTCAACTGGCTGATGATTGCCATTCGTGCGGATGCTTTCCAGACACCGGACATCTATCGTGACGGCGCGGCAGCGTTTTCCTCCCTCGTCCGCAACACCCCGCCTGCGCCCGGGTTTGACCGGGTCCGGATGCCCGGCGACATGGAGGCCGAACGCCGCGCGGCCTGCCTTGAGGCGGGGGCCATTACCCTCCCGGATGGGGTGATCCAGGGGCTGAAAACTGCGGCGGCATCTGTTGGTCAGCCGTTGTGGGACGGGGACGCAGCCCCCGCTTGAGCCCTGACGGGGCTAAATTCACCCCCGGAGCATTTCGGAAAAGATGAAAGCGCGCAGTTTCGTCTCTAATACAGGGGGTATTGTGCAAGCTCTTCATGCAATGCGCCTTGCGGGCGCAGGCTTGAGGCAAAGAGGCTGAAGCGGTCGGCCTGCAAAGGCGGCAGGGTAGCGGCGGCATTTTTGGCAAGATAGGCCGCAGGTGCCGCGCCCGTCAGCCGCGCGAAGGTCACATGCGGGCGGAACCGGCGGCGCGGCAGAAGAATGCCTGCAGCGCGGGCTGCGGTCTGGACCGACTGTTGCAGAGCGGAAAGCGGCCCAGAGAGGCTGCCGCGGACCGCAAGCGCCTTGCCGAACATCTCTAACCCATGCAGATGGACGGCAAAGGGCGCGGCGCGGATCAGCGCCAGGTTTTCATGCAGCATTTCCAGGGCTTCCTCCGGCTGGTCATCCAGGAAGGCCAGGGTGAGGTGCAGGTTTTCCTCCGGCAGGGGGCGGCCTGCGGGAAGCTGCTGCTGAAGCCGGACGAGACCGTCCAGGGCCGCGCCGGTGACCGGCAGGGCAATGAAGGCGCGCATTGCGATCTCCGTTGTTCAGAGACGAATCTCGCGCCTTCCGCTGGAATTTACAAGAGGTCGAACAGCTGACCGGGCAGGCCCGCGTGCCGCGGCAGGCCAAGCGCGCGCATCAGCACAAACATCATCGCCTGATTGGAGGTGACCACCGGTTTGCCCAATGCGGCCTCCACCCGTTCGATGGCTTCGACAGAGCGCATGTCGGTGCAGCTGAGGACAATGGCCTGCGCCTCCGGATGATCGGCCTGCAGGGCCAAGTCAAACACTTCGTCCGGGGTCAGCTCACCCTGACCGTAGTTGCCCAGCTCGCGGCCCACATCGGCGCATTTCACGGTCTCAACGCCGTTGTCCGCAAGGAAGCCCATGGCCTGCGTGTTGATCTCGCCCAGGTAGGGCGAGGAGAAGCCCGCCTTGGTGATGCCCAGCGCCTTCAGCGCGGCCACCAGTGCGCCGGCGGCCGTGATGGACTGCGCGCCGGAGCCTGCTTTGATTTTAGCGGCCAGATCCGCGTCAAAGGGCGGCCCATGGGTGAGCGTGGCTGAGGTGCGGCCATAAGGCACCGCCGCCGGGCGCACGCCGGAAATCATCTTCAGGTCATGGGCGATATCGGAGGCGCCTAGGCCCGCCATCTGGTCGGAGCCGGGGACCTCATCCACGTCATAGCCGCCGAGGCGCTGGAAATGAACCGTGCAGCCGGGCGGGCACATGGCCATCAGGTCCGGTTCCAGGTTGGTGTTGGTGAAGGGCACCAGAACGCCGATCTTGGCCGTGTCGCGGGGAGCGTAGGTCACTTCAGCACTCCTTTCAGAACCGTCAGGGCGCGGTCCATGACGTGTTGGCTACAGATGGTGGCGCGCAGGCAGTCGGCCAGGCCATAGCCGCCCATGCCCCGCATCAAGAGGCCCTCCTGGCGCAAGGCCGCATCGACGCGGGTGGCGGCATCTGCATCGGCGAAGCGGATCAGCACGAAGTTGGTGTGGCTCTGCGGCACAGTCAGCCCCAACGCGCGGCAGCCGTCCGCAAAACCATCGCGGATCGCGGCGGTTTTGGCCACCACATCGCGCATATGCGCCTGATCGCGCAGGGCGGCAGCAGCCATGGCCTGCGACGGGATGGAGATATTATTGGGGTTCAGAAGCTTCCTCACCTCTGCGGCAATGGCAGGCGGAAAATAGCCCCAGCCAGCCCGCGCACCGGCCAGCCCGTAGGCCTTGGATAGGGTGCGCATCACAACCGTATCGCTTCGCTTCACCAGATTGAAGATTTCCGCCGGGTCTTCCAGCCTGTCGGCGAACTCGGCATAGGCTTGGTCCACCACCAGCATCACATCTTCGGGCAGGGTGTCGCGCAGGCGGGTGATTTCTGTATTGGGGATCAGCGTGCCGGTGGGGTTGCCCGGATTGCACAGAAAAACGATGCGGGTCGCGGATGTCACCGCGGCCAGAATATTGTCGACTGAGACGGTCAGATCTTCCTCATGCGCCTTCGCATACACCGCCTGCACCTGGGCACTGGCAGAGGCGACAAAGGCATAGCCATAGTCCGTTCCCAGCACTTGGTCGCCCGCGCCCGCAAAGGCGCGGATCAGGCAGCCGATCAGCTCCATCGAACCTGCCCCGCAGAGAATGGTTTCAGGCTCTAAACCATGGGTTTCAGCAATGGCCCCGCGCAGGTCCGGCCACTCCGGGTCCGGGTAGAGCGGCATCTGGTCCAGCATAGCCTTACCCGCTGCAATAGCCGCGGGACTGGCGGGAAAGGCGCTTTCGTTCTGGGCCAGCGACACCGTGTCCGGCCCGCCAAGATCGGCAAGCGCATAGGCGCCCATCGCAGCAACATGGGATACAGCGCGGATCATTTGACACCTCCATAGGCTTTGGCGCCTTCGTCCGTGACCAGACCCCGTTTCAAGTCCAGCGCCAGCGCATCCGGGTCGCGCTGGTCCGGTCTGCCGAAGCCGCCGCCGCCGGGGGTCTCAAAAATCAGATAGTCCTGGCCTTCCACCCGCAGCTCTCCCTTGCCGGGGATGTCTGCGGTTCCGTCGCGGAAGCGGATGCGCCCGGGCGCGCCGGGCTGCCCGCCCATGCGGCCAAGTGCGGGGAACTTCAGCCGTTCCACCGACAGGAAGACGATGAAGGGCGCGCCGTTGGACGACGTCATTTCGATCCGCTGGCCTAGGCCGCCGCGGTATCTGCCCGCACCGCCTGAATCGGCGCGCAGCTCGCGCCGCCACATGACCACGGGGGCGACGGCTTCGGTGATTTCCACCTGGCTGCCGAAGACGCCCGACGGGTAGGCCGTGGCCGACAGACCATCCGCATGGGGCCGCGCACCTGTGCCGCCGTTGTGCACGGGTTCGATGGCAAACTCGCGGCCGCCGTCGCGGGCCACTTCCGGCGCGTGGCGCATCGGCAGGTCGAACATGCAACTGGCCCCTTCGGCGGGCACCTGATCGGGCAGCGCCTGGTGCAGGCAGCCGAGCACCAGATCAGGCGTCACCTGCCCCAGCGTGTGGCGCATCGCCACCGGCACAGGCCGCTGCGCGTTCAGGATGCAGCCCTTGGGCCCATCGACTGTAAAGGGGGCCAGCGAGCCCGCATTGTTCGGGATATCCGGCCCGACAAGGCAGCGCAGGCCAAAGACGGTATAGGCGGTGGCATAGTTCAGCGGCACGTTGATGCCCTTAGAGGAACATCCCGAGGTGCCGGCAAAATCCACGTGAAGCCCCGCATCAGAGACTGTCAGCGTGGCGTGCAGCTCCAACTCGCTCTCGTAGCCGTCCATTTTCAGCACGTTCTTGTAGGTGCCGTTCGGAACCTCGGCGATGGCCTCCAGCGTGCCCCGGCGGGAGGTTTCGATGATATATTCGCCGAGCGCTTCCAGATCGCCGATGCGGAATTCCTCCATCATCTCCACCAGCCGGGTGACACCCGCCTCGCAGCAGGCGATCAGCGCGTAGATGTCACCTTCGTTGGCGATCGGCTCGCGGCTGTTGGCGCGGATGATGTCCATCAGCAGCGCGTTGGGCTCGCCCTCCTCGACCAGTTTGCAAGGCGGGATCAGCAGGCCCTCGTCGTAGATGTCGGAGCCCTCGGGCCCCATGCCCTGACCGCCCAGATCCACCAGATGCGAGGTGCAGGAGGTGAAACCGACAACCTTGCCGTCCTTGAAGGCTGGCATCATCAGCAGGAAGTCATTGAGATGCCCCGAGGCCAGCCAGGGATCGTTGGTCATGTAGATGTCGCCGGGCTTCATCGCTTCAACCGGGAAGCGGTCGCGCAGATGCAGCACCGCCTCGGCCATGGTGTTGATATGGCCCGGCGTGCCGGTGACAGCCTGCGCCAGCATGCGGCCTTCGGCGTCGAAAATCCCGGCGGAGATGTCGCCGCATTCGCGCACGATGGGCGAGAAGGCCGCGCGGATCAGGGTCTGGCCCTGCTCTTCGACCACAGCCAGAAGGCGGTTCCACATCACTTGCAGGCGGGCGTTTGATAGCGTGCTCATGCGGCACCTCCTTTCTGGTCCTGGATCAGGACAAGATTGCCGATGGCATCCACATGGGCCGAGAAGTCGGAAGACACCAGCGTGGTCGTCTGCGGCTCGGTGATCAGCGCCGGCCCCTCAACACGGTCGCCGGCCCGAAGGCTGTCGCGGGCCACAATGGCGGCCTGCTTCTCGGTGGCATCCACATCGCAGGTAATGGGTTTTCTGACCGCGGGCGTCAGCGTGCTCAGATCCGGCGTCATTGGCAGGTCCGGAACGTCGCCTTCCAGCGTGGCGACGCGCACGGCCCAGTTCAGGATCTCGATCTTCATGCCGGGCACCGGGCGGGAGAATTGCTTGGCGTATTCCACCTCGAAATCACGGGTCAGAGAGCCGGCATCATCTTGGGTGAGGTCACGGTCCGGGAGGGCGATCTCGATCTCGTGACCTTGGCCGTTGTAGCGCATGAAGGCGGACCGCAGCGTCTGTGTCGGCGCATCGCCTGCCCCTTGCGCGACCACGGTGCGGGCCTCGTCGATCATCTGGCCGAAGAAAGCGTTGAGGCCGGAAATATCCAGCCCGTCCAGCATGGAGTAGCGCGAGCGCACGATCTCAAAGCTAACCGGCGCATAGAGGAAGCCAACAGCGGAGCCAACACCGGGATTGGGCGGGATCACAATGCGGGATACCCCGGCAGAGCGCGCCACGCGGGTGGCGTGCAGCGGGCCGTTGCCGCCGAATGCAATCATCGTCCTGGGGGCCAGATCCTTGCCGGATTCCACCGCGTGCATGCGCCCGGCCGACGCCATGCTCTCATCCACGATGCGGCTGACCCCATCAGCAGAGCCAGTAGCGTCCAGATCCAACTTGGAGCCAATGACTTTTGTTAGAGCCTGTTTCGAGGCCTCGGGGTCAATATGGATATGCCCTTCGGCAAAGGTTTCGGGCCGGATGTAGCCCAGCGTGATGTCGCTGTCGGTCACTGTGGGCTCAGTACCGCCGCGCATGAAGGCTGCGGGGCCGGGTTCGGACCCTGCAGACTTCGGCCCCACGGTCAGGCGGCCCAGCCGGTCCACCGCGGCGATGGAACCGCCGCCGGCGCCGATCTCGATCATCTCGATCACCGGGATCCGCACCGGCATGCCGGAACCCTTGATGAAACGCGCGGCCCGGGCGATCTCAAACTGGCGCGAGGTCTGCGGGCGGGCGTTGTCAATGAGGCATAGCTTGGCGGTGGTGCCGCCGACGTCAAAGGACAGCACCTCGTCCAGCCCGGCGCGGGCGGCAATCCGCGCGGCCAGAATGGCGCCGCCAGCGGGGCCGCTTTCCACCAGCCGGATCGGGAATCGCGCGGCGGTTTCAATCGTGCACATGCCGCCGCCGGCGGTCATCATCAGGATCGGGCAGGTCAGGCCCTCGCCCGCGAACTGTTCGGCGAAGCGCGCGAGATATGTCTCCATTAGCGGCTGGATATAAGCGTTGGCAACCGTGGTGCAGAGCCGGTCGAATTCGCGCGCTTCGGGGCTGACATCGGAAGATATCGAGACCACAAGGCCCGGGCGTTTCTCCGTCAGCACATCGCGCAGACGGCGTTCGTGGGCGGGGTTGGCATAGGCATGCATCAGACATATGGCGATGGCATCTGCGCCGCTGGCGTCGATGCCGGCCAGAAGCGCTGCGATGGCGTCTTCTTCCAACGCAATCAGCACCCCGCCATCCGCCGACATGCGTTCGCGCACCGTCAGGGCACGTTCGCGCGGCACCAGCAGGTCGGGTTTCTCCAAGTTGATGTCATACTGGGAATAACGCCGCTCGTAGGCGATCTCCAAGATGTCCCGGAAACCCTCGGTGGTTACCGTGGCCACACTCGCGCCGCGCCGTTCGATCAGCGCGTTGGTGGCCAGGGTGGTCCCATGGATGAACCCGGTTACCTCGCCCAGCGTGCGCCCGGCGGTGCCCATGACGCGCTGCGCGCCTTCCATGGCGCCGTCCGCGGGGTTCTGGTGGGTGGTGAGCGTCTTGGTGGAGGCAAGGATGGTGTCTTCGCCTTGCACCAGAACGGTGTCGGTAAAGGTGCCGCCGATATCAATGGCGAGCCGCAAAGCAGGTTGTGTCGTCATTCTTCAATCCGTCTGTCTGATACGCGCAAGAGACCCCCGTCAAAGGGGCAGCGCGGTCAGGCAGTGACGAGATCGCATCCGGTGGCGCGGCGATCCATGGGATTGGGAATGATGCAGTTTTCCATGGGGCTAGATGGTCGGGCGCAAGGCGCACCCGCTCAAGCCGGAAAACGGCAGGATGTCATTTTCACGACATCAAATGCGGGGTTTCTGCCCGCAATGGGGCAGAAAGATCAGGCTTTCAGCAATGCAGCCTCGGCAGCCAGCGCCTCGATCCCGGCCCAGTCGCCCGCTTCCACGAGGGTGCCGGGGGCGACCCAGCTGCCGCCAGCGCAGACCACATTGGGCAGCGACAGGTAGTCGTTGGCGTTTTTCGGGCTGACACCGCCGGTGGGGCAGAAGGTGATCTGCGGCAGCGGTGCACCGATGGCTTTCAGCGCCGGAGCGCCGCCCGAGGCTTCGGCGGGGAAGAATTTCAGCATGTCATAGCCGCGGGCCAGAAGGCGCATTGCCTCCGAAGCAGTGGCGGCACCAGGCAGCAGCGGCAGGCCGGCTTCCTCGCAGGCGTCCAGCAGCGCGTCCGTGGCGCCGGGGGAGACGCCGAATTTGGCGCCTGCATCCACGGCGGCATGCACATCCGCCGGGGTAACCAGAGTGCCGGCACCGACGACGCCGCCTTCGACCTGCGCCATCTCGCGGATCGCATCCAGCGCGCAGGGCGTGCGCAGGGTGACTTCCAGCGCGGGCAGACCGCCTTTGACCAGCGCTTCGGCCAGCGGGCGGGCGTGGGCCACATCCTTCACCACCAGAACCGGCACGATGGGGGCCAGCTGGCAGATCTCGCGCGCCTGACGGCTGGCTTCAGCGGGGGTGATGGGCATGGGATCAGTCTCCAAATACGGTTGCGCCGGTGTCGGCAGAGCCAACTGCGCGGCGGAATGAGGCAAAGAGGTCGCGGCCGACACCGTGCTGGTGGGCCGACATGTCTGCAACAACGGCGTCGCGGTCCAGCGCGCCTTCACTCAATACTTCCAGCGTGCCTGCGACAGCGTCGAGGCGGACAATATCGCCGTCAGCGATGCGGGCGATCGGGCCGCCGTCCAGCGCTTCGGGCACCACGTGGATCGCGGCCGGCACTTTGCCGGAGGCGCCGGACATGCGCCCGTCGGTGACCAGCGCCACCTTCTGGCCGCGGCCCTGCAGGATCGACAGCATCGGCGTCAGGCTGTGCAGTTCCGGCATGCCATTGGCCTTGGGGCCCTGAAAGCGCACCACGACAATGACATCACCGGTGAACTCGCCCGCCTTGAAGGCGGCCTTGGCCTCGTCCTGGTCGTGGAAGACACGGGCCGGGGCTTCAACAATGCGGTGCTCCTCGGCCACGGCCGAGACCTTGATGACGGCGGTGCCCAGCGACCCGGTCAGGCGTTTCAGCCCGCCGGTCTCCTGGAACGGAGCCGACGCCGGGCGCACGATGCCTTCGTTGAGGCTGGTTTCGGTGCCCGCGCGCCATGTCAGCGCGTCCCCTTCAAGGAACGGTTCCTGCGTGTAATTCTCCAGGCCTTCACCGGCGACGGTCTTGGTGTCGTCGTGCAGGTAGCCGGATTTCAGCAGCTCGCCGATCATGAAGCCGAGGCCCCCGGCGGCGTGGAAATGGTTCACGTCGGCCAGACCGTTCGGGTAGACCCGCGCCAGAAGCGGCACCACATCGGACAGTTCGGAGAAGTCTTCCCAGTCCAGAATGATCCCGCCTGCCCGCGCCATGGCGATGAGGTGGATCAAGAGGTTGGTTGAGCCGCCGGTGGCCATCAGCCCGACGATACCATTGGCATAGGCTTTTTCGTCCAGCACATCGCAGACCGGCGTGTAGTGGTTGCCCAGCGCGGAAAGCGACAGCGCCCGGCGCGCGCCTTCTGCGGTCAGCGCATCGCGCAGCGGCGTGTTCGGGTTGACGAAGCTGGAGCCGGGCAAGTGCAGCCCCATGAACTCCATCAGCATCTGGTTGGTGTTGGCGGTGCCGTAGAAGGTGCAGGTGCCGGGGCCGTGATAGGCCGCCATCTCGGCCTTCAGCAGTTCGGCGCGGGAGATCTCTCCCTTGGCGAACTGCTGGCGGATCTGCGCCTTCTCATCATTGGACAGCCCGCTGGTCATCGGACCTGCCGGCAGGAAGACCGCAGGCAGATGCCCGAAGGACTGCGCCGCGATCACAAGGCCGGGCACGATCTTGTCGCAGACACCAAGGTAGACCGAGGCATCAAATGTGTTGTGGCTGAGCGCAATCCCCGCCGCCATGGCAATGGCATCGCGGGAGAACAGGCTGAGTTCCATGCCCGCTTCGCCTTGCGTGACACCGTCGCACATGGCCGGCACGCCGCCTGCAACCTGCGCGGTGCCGCCGATCGAACGCACAGAATCGCGGATCAGCTGCGGGTAGGTCTCAAACGGCTGATGCGCCGACAGCATGTCATTATAGGCGGTGATAATGCCAAGATGCCCCACCGAGGCCTCGGCCAGCTGGGCCTGATCCTCACCTGCGGCAGCATAGGCGTGGGCCTGGCCTGAGCAGGAGAGATGCGCGCGGGCCGGGCCTTTGCTTTGCGCGGCGCGCATGCGGTCCATATAGGCGCTGCGGGTTGCCTCGCTGCGCGCGATGATACGGTCGGTGACTTTCGCCAGGGTTGGGTTCAGCGTCATGATGCGTTCCTATTCCTGTTCACGGCCTGCGGGTCAACCGCCCAGGCGGCGCCAGTGGCGGTTGTCGCGGTGCGGCAGCAACAGCGCTTCTTCGGGGCCCGAGCTTCCGGGATCGTAGGGATGCGGCGCAAAGCGGCCGCTGTCCCAGCCTGCAATGATCGGATCAGCCCAGGCCCAGGCGGCCTCGACCTCGTCGCCGCGCATGAACAGAGTCTGATCGCCGCGGATCACATCCATGATCAGCCGCTCATAGGCGTCTTGCGGCTGTTCCTGTGCGGACAGCGTATCGGCAAAGGTCATATCCAGCTTGGCCCCCGTCAGGCGCATGCCGCCGGGGCCGGGGTCCTTGATGGTGGTATGCAGGGTGATTCCCTCATCCGGTTGCAGGCGGATCACAAGCACATTGCCCGTCGCGGGATCAATTCCGGGAAAGATATTATGCGGCGGGTCGCGGAAATAGACCGCGATCTCGGATACGCGCTTGCGAAGGCACTTTCCGGTGCGCAGGTAGAAGGGCGTGCCGGCCCAGCGCCAATTCGACACCTGCACCTTCATGGCCACAAAGCTTTCGGTGCGGCTGGCCGGGTTGTTTGCATGCTCCAGATAGCCCGCGTGATCCGCCCCGGCGCTGTATTGGCCGCGCACGATGTCGCTGTTGGGCACCGTTTCCAGCGATTCGATCACCTTCACCTTCTCGTCGCGCACCGCATTGGGTGAAAACCGCGAGGGCGGCTCCATCGCAGTGAGGCACAGAAGCTGCATCAGATGGTTCTGCACCATGTCCCGCATCGCGCCGGAATTGTCGTAATATTCACCGCGCCCCTCGACGCTGATGCTCTCAGCGACGGTGATCTGCACATGGTCGATATGGGTGGAGTTCCACAAGGGTTCGAACAGCGAATTGGCAAAGCGCAGCGCCATCAGGTTCTGCACCGTTTCTTTGCCAAGGTAGTGGTCGATCCGGTAGATCTGATGTTCCTCGAACGCGGCGCGCAGGTCGCGGTTCAGCTCCTGCGCGGAGGCGAGGTCATGGCCAAAGGGTTTTTCCACCACGATGCGGCTGTCTTCGGTGGCAATGCCTGACTCCTTCAGCCGGCCGGCAATGCTGCCAAAGAGGCTGGGCCCGACAGAAAGGTAGAAAGCGCGGGTGGCGTCATCGCGCAGCTGTTTCTTCAGATCGCCCCAGCCGCCATCGCCGCGGGCGTCGACAGGCACGTAGTCCACAAGCTCCAGGAAGCCCGCGAGTTCCTTGCCGTCTTCCGCGCCGCCGAAGTCCTTCAGAGCAACAGAAACAGCCTCGCGGAATTCCGCGGTGCTCAGCGTGCTGCGCGAAGTGCCGATAACGCGGCATTCACCGCCGAACTGACCGGCCTGAAAGCGGTGGTACAGGCTGGGGAGGATCTTGCGTTTTGCCAGATCGCCGGTCGCACCAAAGAGGACCAGGTCGAAGGACTGGACGGGGATGACTCGGGATACCATGTCTTGCCTCGGATCGCGTCTGGGGCATGTGCTGCGTCGCTTGAGTGGAGGCCGCAGCGCCCGTTTCCGTTATCGCTAACATAGGGCGATTCGCGCAGAACGCAAGCCTGCCGCTGCGCGCCATACTGGCATCTAAGATACCAGTATTTAACATGTTTCTATCGCAGGTTTTTTACTCTTGGCGCACTGCCAGATCATCCAGTCCGCGATGCAGTTCTTCGCCTGTTCGGGCGTTTTCCATGTGCTGGCGCAGCCGCTGATTGTAGCCGCCGGGCGTATTCAGCGCCTCCAGCATCTCAGCGCAGGGCGCGGCCAGCAGGCTGGATCCGGTCAGCAGGCGCAGGAAGGCCTCGCCCTGCTCCGGGTCTCTGACCCGCCCGCCCAGCCAGGTGGCGGCATCATCCACCAGTTTAACCGCCGGCGACAGCACCGCCTGGGCGCAGAGGTAGGCGTCCATCTCGGCCGCATCCCGCACAGCAAAGACAGTGTTGGAGGCACCGAAGATCTCCTCAATCAGCACCGTGTCCCCCTGCGCCATGACGGGCGATCCGCCCTGTGCGATACCAGGGAAAGGCATCATGATGGCCACGGCACGGGCCGGGGCAACCATGGCGTCCGCCTCCTCCAGCGTGGCGCCCGCCATCAGGGTGATAACCCGCTGGTCAGGGCGGAAAGAGAGATCCGCAAGAACGGCCGGGGCGGTTTCGGCCATCAGGCCAAGGAAGATCACATCACTGCAGTCCACGACGGCCTGATTGCCGGCTGCCGCTACATCGTCATACCGCGCCGCCAGGTCTGCGGACCGCGCCCGGCTGCGCTCGGAAACGGTGATCACATGCCCGTCTGCCGCAATTCCTTCGACCACTGCGGATGTAATGGTGCCGGTGCCCAAGATGCCGATGTTCATATGCCTGTCCTCCCTGCCGCGCTTTGAGGCACGGGCGCGGGTGCTTCGTCAAGGGTTCAGCGCTGGCGCAGCACCCCCAGCCCCTTGCGCAGCAACGGCTTGCGCCCCTTCAGCGTCTCGCGGAACACGATCAGCAACCCGGCGCCGACAATCATCATCAGCCCGATCCAGGTGGAGACGCCCGGCAGGCTGCCGAAAATCATATAGCCCCAGAGGATCGCCCAGGGCAGATAGGTGTATTCAAAGGGGGTAACGACGGAAGCTTCGGCCAGACGGTAGGCCTGCGACAGGGAAAAGAACCCAACGCCGGAGATCGACCCAAGTACCAGCAGCAGCAGCCAGTCGCGCGGCTCAGGGCTGGCCCAGCTGCGGTAAAGGAAGGCAAGGCTTGGGTGCGGAGAAGTGTTGTCTACTTGCGAGAACACCAGCCCCAGAACCGCACCGCCGGTGATAAAGAAAGCCAGCGTGAACAGCGTCATCGAGCCGCCATTGGTACGGTTGCCCAGCTTGCGGGTGCAGATGATCGACACCGCATAGAAGATGGCCGCAAACAGCGCCAGCACGGCGGCAGGCTCAAACACGCCCGCCCCCGGCTGCACCACAACCACAACGCCGGCCAGTCCCAGCATTACCGCCACCCAGCGGAAGACACCGATTTTTTCGCTCAGGAACACGGTCGCCAGCACGGTCACAAAGATCGGCGTGGAGAAGGTAATCGCCGCGGTCTCGGCCAGGCCGATGGCGGCCAGCGCCATGTAGTAGACAAGGTAAGAGCTGAACGCCCCCGCTGCGCGGGCCAGCTGCAAGGGTATCGACCCCAGCTTCAGCGGCCAGAGGGTGCCGTCATACCAGGCGATGGCGGCGACGATCGGCAGCGCAAACAGCCCGCGCCAGAAAACGATCTGATGCACTGCGAAGCCGCCGCTGAGACTCTTGATGATGACATCCTGAATAGGAAACAGCGTGGTGGCCAGCAGCAGGAAGGCGATCCCCGCCAGCGGGCGGGAATCATGCGTGGGGACGGCATAGCCTGCCGAGGCGGGATCGGTGGTTGTCATAATGCGCGCTTCCAAAATCTGTTCTGCAAATGACTTTGCGGGCGCCGCCCCGCCGATCTGGCAGATTTGCGGCACCGGTGCCGGTTTCAGCCGCTGCCCCTGTCAAGAAATCTGCCACCGGTCTTTACAGCCCGCCCGTATCGCGGTCTCACTGGCGGCGGAGATATCAGGAAGGACCCGCTGCCATGACCGAGACCCTGTTCCAGCTGCCGCAGCCCCCGGCTGTTCCGGTGCTTGGTGAACCAGCCGCCTACCCGCTGGGCCGGATCTTCTGTGTCGGGCGCAACTACGCCGCACATGCGGCCGAGATGGGGGTGGAGGTCGACCGTGAAGCGCCCTTCTATTTCACCAAATCCGCCGTCAATGCAGTGCTGACCGGCGCAAGCGTGCCCTATCCGCCCGGCACGGAAAACTTCCATTATGAAATGGAACTGGCCGTGGCGGTGGGCGCACCGCTGTTCAACGCAACACCGGAACAGGCCCGCGCGGCCATCTATGGCTACGGCTGCGCGCTGGACATGACCCGGCGCGATCTGCAAATCCGCGAGCGCAAAAAGCAAAGACCCTGGGATCTGGGCAAGGATCTGG
>CAJXHQ010000007.1 GCA_913054485.1 uncultured Paracoccaceae bacterium | reverse complement strand
CAGACTGCTGCCGGAAGGCCTCTCCGGCCCCGGGGGTTTCGGCGGCCGGTGCGCGCAAGTGGATCAGAAAAGCTTTTCTATGCTGGCCAATGTCTCCGCGAGGGCGGCTTCGATTTCTGCTTTCATCCCCAGATACCGTGAGGAGGGCAGCGGTACCGATATGGCATGCAGGTCCCCATTCCAATCCCGGAAAGCAAAACCAACCGCCGAAATGCCGTCGGAATGCTCGTTCAGGTCATAGGCCAGTCCGCTGCGCCGGATAGTTGCGAGGGAAGATAACAGAGCCTCGGCATCGCCGGAAACACCGGTCCGTTTCCATTCAGCATGCGCCAGGGCCAGCGCCTCTTCCTCGGGCATCTGCGCCAAGCAGGCGCGGCCGTTGGCGGTAGTGGTCAGGGGGAAGACTTCGCCGACCCGTGACACTGTGGTCAGGCGATGCGTGCCGGGAACCTGGTCCAGGAAGACCATGCCGGCGCCGCGAAAGGCAGAGAGGTCGGCCGTCTCGCCGGTTTTCTGTGTCAGTTCGGTCAGCAGCAGGCGGCAGTGCTCCACGATATTGTACTGTGCTGCCTTGGCCAGAGTGGTCAGTTCCGGCCCGAGCTTCAATCCGCGGCCCCCGCGGTCGCTGACCACGAAGTTCTCTTCGGCTAGCGCGCCCGTGATTCTTTGTACCGTGGAGCGGGGCAGGCCGGCCCGTTCGGCGATCTGACCCAGGCTCATCCCTGTATCAGAATCTTTCAGAACCCGCAGGATTGCGGCTGCGCGAGAGATGACTTGAATTCCACCTTTTTCATTTTTTTCAGACATATAATCAACATTCCCTGCCATATTTCCGGCCCGCAAGCGGGTGCAATTGACAAGTTTAATGAACCGCATCGTGGTACATGTCAACCGTATCGTGACTTTTTCTGTTGACCGCATGGCGGTGCATGTGCACCAATATGCGGGACAGGTGGAGGAGCCATCCTGACAATTTGAAACGGCAAACACCGTCCCGGCGGTGAACAGAGGAGTTGTGCCCGATGGTTGAAATCCGCGGCATCGAGTTCCAGGCGAACACTGACAACGACATGGGGCTGGAGTTCTACAACCTCAGCCACCGCTTCGGGTTCCAGAACCCCAACTGGCCTTATTTCCAGGATACCAAGATCGAGCGTATCCACTACATGGCCAAATCCGGCGTGCTGAGCCAGCGCATCACCACCACCATGCATGCCACCACGCATATCGATGCGCCGGCCCATGTGGTGCAGGGCACGCCCTTCATCGACGAAGTGCCGCTGCCGCATTTCTTCGGCACCGGTCTGGTGGTGTCGATCCCCAAGAAGAAGTGGGAGCCGATCACCGGCGAGGATCTGGAAAAGGCTTGCGGCCATGCGATCCGCAAGGGCGACGTGCTGATCATCAACACCGGCTGGCACCATGACTATGAGGACGGCGACTACTTCGCCTACTGCCCCGGTCTGGTGTCCTCGGCTGCTGAATGGATGGTGGAAAAAGGCATCAAGGTTGTTGGTCACGACACCCAGGCCAACGACCACCCGCTGGCGACCGCGATCGGCCCGCAGCGCAACGGCCCGCTGCTTCCCCACCTCGAGGAAGAATACAAGGAATGGTCCGGCGGCAACGACTGGAAGGACGACTTCCCCGAGTGGGAGCCGGTCCATAACATCCTGTTCAAGAACGGTATTCTTGGCATCGAAAACGTCGGCGGCGATCTGGATGCGGTCACCGGCAAGCGTTGCACCTTCGCCTTCTTCCCGTGGAACTGGGACCGCGGCGACGGCTGCATCATCCGCCTGGTCGCGATGATGGACAAGAGCCAGAACTTCCGCATCGACGACGGCGCGGACTTCTGAACACTCCCCCGACTGGCCGCCGGGAGACCGGCGGCCGTCTTTTTCCAGCATACACAGCCAGGAGGCCCCGATGCATGTGAAACGGTTCCAGGACGCGCAAGCCTATGAGGCGCCCAATCACTTCGGCTGCACGGGCCTGCGCCTGCAAGGCTTTGAGGAGGGCGGCCCGGAAAACCAGTGGGTTGGGCTCAGCCAGTTCCTGCCCGGCGGCGGCGCCGGCCCCGACAGCACGCCTTTTGAGAAGGTCTATGTGGTGCTGGAAGGCGAGATGACCGTGATCATCGGCGGCACCGAGACAACGCTTGGCAAATACGACAGCTGCACCATCCCGCCGGGAGAGGTGCGCACTATTGAAAACCGCTCCAACCACGTCTGCACGATGCTGGTTGTCATCCCTTACCCGCCCGCAGCCTGACCGGAGACATCGAAATGAACGCAATGGCAAATCCCCTTTCCTTGTTCGACGTGAAGGGCCAGACGGCGCTGATCACTGGTGCCTCCGGCGCCTTTGGCATGGTTGCGGCCCGCATTCTGGCTGGTGCCGGCTGTAACCTTGTGCTGGCGGCCGGCAATCAGGAGGCCTTGGACGCTATCGCCGAAGAATGCCGCGGCATGGGTGCGGCAGTTGCCGCCGTGAACACCCGCCCCAACGATGAGGCCGCCTGCGAAGGGCTGGTTCAGGAAGCGGAGAACAGCTTTGGCCAGCTGGACATTCTGGTGGTCGCCTCGGGCATGAACAAGGTCGCCCTGATCAACGATATGGCGCCCGAGACCTTCAATACGGTGATGGACGCCAATGTGAACCAGAGCTGGCTCTTGGCCCGTGCCGCTGCCGGGCAGATGAAGGCACGAGGGCAGGGCGGCAAGATCGTTCTGGTGTCCTCGGCGCGTGGATTGCTGGGTCACCCGGCCGGCTATACTGCCTATTGCGCCTCCAAGGCGGCGACCGACGGTATGGTGAAGGCGCTCGGCTGCGAGCTGGGGCCGACCGGCATCACCGTCAATGCCATCGCGCCGACCGTCTTCCGCTCGCCGCTGACCGCCTGGATGTTCGAGGACACCGAAGAGGCCAAGAAGGTCCGCAATGGGTTCCTGTCGCGCGTGCCGGTGGGCCGTCTGGGAGAGCCGGAAGATCTGGCAGGGCCGCTGCTGTTCCTCGCCTCCAAGGCATCTGATTTCTACACCGGGCATATTCTCTATGCTGACGGCGGCTATACGGCGGGCTGAGGCATGGCACGCAAAAAACAGCAGATTGCCGTTATCGGTGCGGGCCTCATGGGCCACGGCATTGCCCTGACACTGGCCCGCGCAGGCCAGTATGTGGCCATCACCGACCCGGTGCTGGAAGCGCGTGCCTCCGCCCCGGAGCGTATCCGCGCCAGCATGGAAGCGCTGGGGGACAGCGAAGAGGTCATAGCCAAGGCGCTGAAGATGATCGAGATTTTCAGCACCACAGCCGGTGCGGTGAAAGAGGCCGCCGTGGTCTTTGAAGCCGCCCCCGAGAAGATGGACCTGAAGCGCGCCATCTTTGCCGAAGCGTAGGAACACGCGCCGGACCATTGTATCCTGGCCTCCAACACTTCGGTGATGCCGATCACCGAAATCATGTCCGGCCTGCGCCTGAAGGAGCGCGCCATCGGCACCCACTGGTGGAATCCGCCGCATTTGATCCCTCTGGTCGAGGTGGTGAAAACCGAATGGACCCGCGCGGATGTTGCCGGGGCCATGATGGACCTGCTGGAAGATGCCGGTAAAACGCCGGTTATGGTGGAAAAGGACGTGCCCGGCTTCATCGGCAACCGTCTGCAGCACGCGCTGTGGCGCGAAGCGGTGAGCCTGGTGGAAAACGGCATCTGCGATGCGGAAGCGGTGGACACGGTGATCAAATCCAGCTTCGGCCGCCGTCTTGCGGTGCTCGGCCCGCTGGAGAACGCCGACCTCGTCGGCACCGATCTGACGCTCGATATCCACGAGAACGTTCTGCACGATCTCGAAAGCCGCAAAGGGCCGTCGCCCTATCTTGAACAGCTGGTCGAGGAGGGCCGGCTGGGCATGAAGTCGGGCAAGGGTTTTCGCAAATGGACCGGAAAAGAATCCGATGATGTGCGCGCCCGCGTGGCGCGCCATCTGAAACGGCTCGACGGCATACTGATCGACTGAACGACTACGGAGAAGCCGGGACAACCCGGCAAAGGGAGGATCTCATGACCAAACGCAACACAGGCACAAGCCGCCGCCGTTTTCTGGCCGGGGCAGGGGCCGCAATTGCGGCACCGGCGCTGCTGAAGGGCACCCGCGCCTATGCGGCACCGCCGACCCTGAAGATCGGCCACGTCAGCCCGCGCACCGGGCCGCTGGCAGGCTTTGCCGAGGCAGACGACTTTGTGCTGGACGCGATCCAGAAAGCCTTTGCCAAGGGGCTGGAGAACAACGGCAAGACCTGGGCGGTCGAGATCATCTCGAAGGACAGCCAGTCCAACCCGAACCGCGCCGCCGAAGTGGCTGCGGATCTGATCCTGGGCGAGGAGGTGGATATCATCGTCGCCGCTTCCACCCCCGACACGGTGAACCCGGTGGCCGATCAGGCCGAGGTGATGGAGGTGCCCTGTATCACCACCGATTGCCCCTGGCAGCCCTATTTCTTCGGCCGCAACGGCGTGCCCGGCGAAGGCTTCCAGTCCACCTATCACTTCTTCTGGGGGCTGGAGGATATCATCGGCTCCTTCCTCGACATGTGGGGCAAGACTGGTGTGGCCAAGACCGTCGGCGGGCTGTTTCCCAATGACGCTGATGGCAATGCCTGGGGGGATCCCGAAATGGGCCTGCCCAAGCCGCTTGTCGGAGTTGGCTACACGCTGACCGATCCGGGCCGTTACCAGCCGCTGTCGGACGACTTCTCCAACCAGATCGCCGCTTTCAAGGCCGCGGGCTGCGAGATTGTCACAGGCAACATGATCCCGCCGGATTTTGCCACCTTCTGGGCGCAGGCCGCGCAGCAGGGTTTCAACCCGAAGATCGTCACCGTCGGCAAGGCGCTGTTGTTCCCTTCGGTGATTGAGGCCCTGGGCGACCGGGGAGACGGGCTGTCGTCCGAAGTCTGGTGGTCGCCGAACCACCCGTTCTCTTCGTCCCTCACAGGGGCCTCATCGAAGGAGCTGGCCGACGGTTACACTGCCGCTTCGGGCCGCCCCTGGACCCAGCCTATCGGCTTCAAACACGCGCTGTTCGAAGTGGTCGCCGATGTGATCCGCCGCGCAGAGGATCTGGAAGACCCGGAAGCCATCACCAGGGCCATCGCGGCCACCAATCTCGACACGATCACCGGCAATGTGAACTGGTCCAACGGTCCGATCAACAATGTCACCAAGACTCCGCTGGTGGCCGGCCAGTGGCAGAAACAGGGTGACAGCTTCGAATTGCAGATCGTCGCCAATGGCGAAGCACCGGAGATCCCGGTGACTGCAGACATGAAGCTTCTGGGCTAATTCAGGCAGGCAGCGTCCCTGTGGCGCTGCCTTGCCGGAGGCAGGAAACCTATGACAGCAATTCTGAAACTCGACGGCCTCAGCAAGGCTTTTGGCGCGGTGAAAGTCGCCGAAGGGCAGAGCTATGAGGTGCAGGAGGGCGAGGCGCTTGGCGTCATCGGCCCGAACGGGGCAGGCAAGACCTCGATGTTCAATCTGATCACCGGCACGCTGGCACCGGATGCGGGCCGGGTGATCTTCAACGGGCAGGACGTGACCGCGATGTCTGCTGCCAAACGCTGCCGCGCAGGCATCGCGCGCAGTTTCCAGGTCCCGCAGCCTTTCTCGGGCATGACGGTGTTTGAAAACGCCATGATCGCCGCAACGCAAGCTGCGGACTTGCGCGGTGCGGAGGCCGAACGCCACTGCCTGCAGGTGCTAGAGCAGACCGGCCTGCTGCCCAAGGCAAATACGCTGGCGGGCAGCCTGACGCTTTTGGAGCGCAAGCGGCTGGAACTGACCCGCGCGCTCTGCGCCAAGCCGAAGCTTCTGCTGCTGGACGAGATTGCCGGCGGGCTGACCGAGGGCGAATGCGTCTCGCTGGTGCAGACCATCAGGGACATCCATGCCTCGGGCGTCACCATCATCTGGATCGAACATGTGGTGCATGCGCTGCTGGCCGTGGTCGACCGGCTGATCGTCATCGACTTTGGCAAGAAGATCGCTGAGGGCGAGCCGCGCGCCATCATGGACAGCCCGGAGGTAAAAGAAATCTACCTGGGGATTGAAGCCGATGCCTGAACCAATCCTGCAAATGACCGGGCTGAACGCCCATTACGGCGATTTCCAGGCCCTTTACGGTGTCGACATGCATGTGGGCGGGGGCGAGGTGCTGGCGATCATCGGCGCAAACGGCGCCGGTAAGACCACCCTGATGCGCTCCATCACCGGACTGATCACCAATGGCCCCGGCCAGATCCAGTTCAAGGGCCGGGATATCGGCGGGCTTCGCGGTGATCAGGTGGCTGAGACCGGCCTGGCCATGGTGCCCGAGGGCCGCCAGCTGTTCGCGTCGCTGACGGTTGAGGAAAACCTGCTGATCGGCGCGCAGACCGGCCGCAAGGGCCCGTGGTCGCTGGGGGCTGTATTCAAGCTGTTCCCGATCCTGAAAGAACGCCGCGCGGTGCCTTCTACCGCCTTGTCGGGCGGCCAGCAGCAGATGGTCGCCATCGGCCGCGCGCTGATGTCCAACCCGGAGCTGATCCTGTTCGACGAGATCAGCCTCGGCCTTGCGCCGATCATCATCAAGGACATTTACGACGCGCTGCCGGGCATCATCGGCGACGGCATGAGCGCCATCATCGTCGAGCAGGACATCTCCAAGGCGCTGTCGGTCTCGTCGCGGGTCTATTGCCTGCAGGAGGGCCGGGTGTCGCTGGAAGGCGCATCAGACACTGTCCCGCGCGAGGATATATCGCGCGCATATTTCGGGATTGAATGACATGGAATGGCTGAACGCACTTGTGCAGGGCACGTTGCTGGGCGGGCTGTATGCGCTCTTTGCTGCCGGGCTGTCGCTGATCTTCGGGGTCATGCGGCTGGTGAACATCGCCCATGGCGATCTGATCGTCCTGGCGGCCTACTTGGGGCTGACCGTCACATCCGCCATCGGGCTGCACCCGGTTGTGGCCATGGTGCTGGTGGTGCCCGCGATGGCGATGATCGGCTACGCGCTGCAACGGGGCCTCTTGAACCAGACGCTGGGCGACGACCTTCTGCCGCCGCTGCTGGTCACTTTCGGCCTGTCGGTGATCCTGCAAAACGGGCTCTTGGAGGTCTACTCCGCCGATCCGCAAAAGTTGTCCGCGCCGGTGCTGGAGACCGCCAGCCTGCCGCTGGGGCCAATCACCGTTGGCGTGCTGCCCGTGCTGACCTTTGCCATTGCCGTGGCGGTGATCTGGGGGCTGCAGTGGACCTTCTACAAAACCGCGCTTGGCCGCGCCTTCCGGGCTGTGTCGGACAATCAGGACATTGCCCAGCTGATGGGGCTGAACAAGCGCCATATCTTTGGCTTGGCCATGGCGCTGGCGCTGGCTGTCACGGCTGTTGCGGGCATCCTTCTGGGCCTGCGCACCAGTTTTGACCCGGCATCCGGCGGCGGGCGGCTGATCTTCGGCTTTGAGGCGGTGATCATCGGCGGGCTGGGTAACCTCTGGGGGACCCTTGCTGGCGGGGTGATCCTCGGCGTGGCGCAGACCATCGGGGCAAAAATTGACCCCGGCTGGCAGGTGTTGTCGGGCCATATCGCCTTTCTCGTCATTCTTGCAATCCGCCCGCAGGGCCTGTTCCCGAGGATGTCCGGATGAACCTTTCCGACTATACTGTCACCCGAACCTCTCCCGCTGCGCGCGCGGCTGCCGCGCTGGGGGCCATTGTCCTGATCGCGCTGATCGCCGCGCCCTGGTGGGCGGGCCGTGCCGACATGCGGCTGATGAGCGAGCTGTTCCTTTATCTTGCCCTCGCGTCCTTGTGGAACCTGATGGCAGGCTATGCCGGCCTCGTCTCGGTAGGCCAGCAGGCCTATGTGGGGTTTGGCGGTTATATGCTGTTTGCGCTGACCATCTTTGGCGGGCTGCATCCCATCGCGGCCATTGTGGTGGCGGGGCTCTTGGGCGCGTTGATCGCCATTCCGGCGGCGGTGCTGATCTTCCGCCTGCGCGGCGCTTACTTTGCCATCGGCACCTGGGTCGTGGCCGAGGTCTTCCGCCTGTCCTTCGCGCAGGTCTCTGCACTTGGCGGCGGCTCTGGCTCCTCCCTGCCTGTCGGCATCGTGAAATCGCTGGCCTCAGGCCGCAGTGCGCGCGAAAGCCTCAGCTACTGGCTGGCGCTGGGATCGGCGGTGCTGGTGATCGCGGCGGTCTATCTGTTCCTGCGCTCGCGCCGCGGACTGGCCCTGACGGCGATCCGCGATAACGAGCTGGCAGCAGGATCCCTTGGCATCGACATCTGGCGCACCAAATTTGCCGTCTATGTGGTGACGGCGGCGCTGACCTCGCTCGCCGGTGCGCTGATCTTCCTGCAGAAGCTGCGGATTTCCCCGGATGCAGCCTTTTCGGTGAACGACTGGACCGCCTTTGTGATCTTCATCGTGGTGATCGGCGGCATCGGCACCATCGAGGGGCCGATCATCGGCACACTCATCTTCTTCCTCTTGCGCGAAACGCTGGCCGACCTTGGCACCATCTATCTGATGGTTCTGGGCGTGGTGGCGATCGTGGTCATGCTGAAAGCGCCCAAAGGCGTCTGGGGCCTGATCCGCGCGCGGTTTGACCTGCAACTTTTCCCGCTCGGCTACCGGGTCGTGCGGCACATTTCCAAGAAGGATACCTGACCCATGGCCCGCCAGAAAAAGACGGTGATCACCTGCGCCATCACCGGCGCAATCCACACGCCGACCATGTCGGACGCGCTGCCCTACACCTATGATGACATCGCCACCCAGGCGATGGAGGCGGCCGAGGCAGGTGCGTCGATCCTGCATCTGCATTCGCGCAACCCAGAAGATGGCTCCCCGTCGGTGGACCCGAAGGATTTCGCCCCGTTCCTTCCGCGCATCAAACAGGCGACGGATGCGGTGGTGAACCTGTCCACCGGCGGCTCGCTGACGCTGTCGATCCAGGACCGGATCACCCCGGCCAAGACCTTCTCCCCTGAGATGTGTTCGATGAACATGGGCTCGATGAACTTCTCCTTCCATCCGCTGGCCAAGCGCTACAAGGATGAGGACTGGAAGTTCGACTGGGAGAAGGACTACGTTGCCGGATCCGATCAGAACATCTTCCGCAATACCTTCCGCGACATCAAGGAAGCGGCGGAAACGCTGGCCCCGCATGACATCAAGTTCGAGCATGAATGCTACGATGTCGGGCATCTTTATAACCTGAAGTTCTGCATGGACATCGGGCTGTTCAAGGCGCCGGTCTTCATCCAGTTCATCTTTGGCATTCTCGGCGGCATCGGGCCGGAAGTGGACAACCTGATCTTCATGAAACGCACCGCGGACCGGCTGTTCGGTGATGATTACCGCTGGTCAGTGCTGGGGGCAGGGGGCGCGCAGATGGGTCTGGCCACCACCGCCAGCCAGATGGGCGGCAACGTGCGGGTCGGGCTGGAGGACAGCCTGTTCATCCAGCGCGGCAAGATCGCTGAAAGCAATGCGCAGCAGGTCACCAAAATCCGCCGCATCGTCGAGGATCTGGGCTGCGAGGTCGCCACCCCCGATGAAGCCCGCGAGATGCTGGACCTCAAAGGCGGCGACCGGGTGAATTTCTGATGGCGCGCCGCGCGCGAGGCTCAGGTCTTGCGCGCTGCGATGCTGTCTTTCAGATGCGCCTTGAAGTCGGCGGTAAGCTTGGTTTCGGGGCGCTGCGCCAGGGTGATCGCATTGACCATCTGCGAATGGGCCGGCAGATCCGCCTGTGCGGCGGCCAGCCCGTCGCTGCCGCCGGGCCGCAGGGCATAGACCGGCAAAACGGTCAGGAAGTTGGTGTTGCGCAGAAGTTCCAACACCGCTTCGGCAGATTCACTTTGAAAGGCCACGCGCGGATTGGACACGCCCATCTCTTTCAGCGCGTCAGACATATCCGACAACAGGATGCTGCGCTCCGAATGACCGACCCAGGTGACGCTCTCAAGGTCTGCCGCCGTCAGCAAGGGTTTTTCCAGCAGCGGATGCCCCTCCCGCCCGACAATCACATTCGGGTCCCGGAACAGCGGTTCAAGCGTCAGGTCGGTGTTGCTTTTGTCGGCAAATTTTGTAGGCCCCACGATCACGTCAATCTGGTTGAGGAAGATCCGCTCCATCAGCCCGGCGTGGTAGTCCGAGATCAGCTCGACCCGGATCTTGGGGCGGGCCTCCAGGAAACTGGCAATCGCTTCGGACATCAGGCTGCGGCACAGGAAGGGCGGCGCGCCGATGCGCAGCACGCCAAAAAACCCGCGGGTGCCGAAATCCACCATCTCCACCGCCCGCAATCGTGCGGTGCGGATGGCGCGGCCCTGATGTGCCAGCTCAACCCCGATGGACGTGGGCTTCAAGGGCCGGGTGGTGCGCTCGAACAGCTCCATCCCGATCCGCGCTTCCAGGGTGCTGATCATCCGGCTGAGGGCCGGCTGCGAGGTGCCAATCCGGTCCGCGGCCTGCTGCAGCGTGCCGGTTTCCACGATGACGGCCAGCTGCTCCAGGTGGCGTGGATCGATTTGCATATCAAAATCTCATGTTACGTTACCATTGTATCATTAGACGGGCATGTTATCTGCCGCAATACTTACGTTAACGGGCGGGGAGGAGCCGTCCTTTTCAGTGGAGGAACTCATGAAACTTCAGTCCATGGCGCTGGGTGCAGCGCTGTCTGTTGCCGCATTGGCCGCGCCCCAAATGGCGGAGGCCAAAACCCGCCTGCTGGTCAACTGCTTCTGGCCCGCGCGTCACTTTGCCTGCGCCGAGGTGCTGCCGGCCTGGATCGAGGAGGTCGAGCGTGTCACCGAGGGCCGCGTCACCGGGATCATCCCGCCGAAATCTGTCGCGCCCCCTCCCGAGCAGCTGGCCGCTGTCGAAAAGGGCCTCGCTGATGTGGCCGTGCAGTTCAACGGGCTGATCCAGAACCGCATCCAGGGCCCGCTGGTCGCCATGCAGCCTTTCATCGCCACCCATGACGCCGAAGCCATGTCCAAGGCGCTCTGGGCGACCAACCGCAAATTCTTCGCCGATGAGTTTGACACGGTGCATCTGCTCAGCCAGTTCGTGATCTCGCCCGGTGAGCTCTACAGCCAGTCCGACACGCCGATCAATTCGGTCGAGGATCTGGCCAGCCGCAAGATCTGGGCGCTGCCCGGTCCGCTTGCAGCCGTGACCAAGAAACTGGGCGCAGGCGTGGTGTCGACCCCGGCAGTGAAATCGAACGAGATCATCTCGCGCGGGGTGGTCGACGGCCACTTGGGGCTGGACCCTCAGGCGGTGAAGGCCTTCCAGCTGATGCCCTACACCAAATCCACCACCAGCTTTGAAAAAGCGGTCTATTCGACCTCCTTCTCGGTCTTCATCAACCCGGATAAATGGGCAGAGATTTCCGAGGCCGACCGCGCCGCCATCGACAGTGTCAGCGGTGAGGTTCTGGGCGCCGCCTTTGGTGCGCGCTGGAATAAGGCCGCTGCGGCTGCTGAAGCCGTCTACGCGGATGAGGGCATTACCGTCGTCGCCGCAGATCCCGCCTTTGAGGCCGCCTTGGTCGAAGCTTCGGGCTTTGTCACCGAAGGCTGGCTGAAGAAAGCCGGCGATGCGGGCATCGACGCCGCTGCTGCGCTGGATTTCTACAAATCGCAGCTGGCCGACTGAGCCGCACCGGGGGGAGCACGTCATGGCAAGCCTTTTAAGGCGCATCGTTCAGGTTCTGGAGATCCTGTCGAGCATTGTACTGGCAGCCATGATGCTGCTGACCTTTGTGGACGTCCTTGGGCGTTACGTTCTGGGGGCGCCGGTTTTCGGCGCCTCCGAGATGATCAGCTCCATGCTGGCGATGACCATTTTCCTCGGCCTCGGGATCGCCAATGCGCGCGACAAACATATCGTGGTTGAACTGATCGACACCCCGGTGCGCAATCTCGCACCGCGTATTTATGACTGTATTGTTCAAGGCTTTTCGATCGCGGCCATGTGCCTGATCGTTTTTGTACTTTTTCAGCAGGCTTATGAGGCCGCGCATCTCGGCTCTGCCACCATCGTTCTGGAATGGCCGCTGGCCTGGATCACCGGAGCCGCGGCCACGCTCGCCGCGCTCAGCGTGGTGAGCCAGGTGCTCGGCCTGCTGACCGGTGCCGGCAAGGCCGATCATTTGGAGGATATCTGATGGCTATTGCGCTCACCGGTTTCGCGGCCCTTCTGGTCCTGTGCTTCCTCGGCTTCCGGGTTGGCTTTGCCACACTGATCGTCGGCTTCTTCGGCTTTGCTTACCTGCGCGGCTGGGAGGCTTCGCTGGCGATGGTCGGCCAGCAGGTGTTTCACGACAGCATGAACTACAACCTCAGCGTCATCCCGCTGTTCATCCTGATGGGGGTGCTGATCGTGCAGGCGCGGATCAGCCAGGATCTGTATGATGCGGCCTATGCCGGGCTGGGGGGCTTCCGCGGCGGGCTGGCGCTGGCCACGGTGCTGGCGGCGGGCGGGTTTTCCGCCGTCTGCGGCTCCACGCTGGCCACCGCGGCCACCATGGCCAAGGTCGCCATGCCGCCGATGAAAAGCTACAAATATTCCAACAGCCTGGCGTCGGGCACCATTGCTGCGGGCGGCACGCTGGGGATCATGATCCCGCCGTCGGTGCCGCTGGTGATTTATGGCATCGTGGCCGAACAGGACATCGGGCTGCTGTTCATTGCGGGCATTCTGCCCGGCATCCTGCTGGTGCTGCTGTTCCTGATGGTGGTGGGCTTTGTGGTCCGCCGCGATCCCTCCGCCGCGCCGGAAGCGCCGCCGCTGGAACCTGCGCGCCGTAAGGAAGCCATTCGCGGCACCATGCCAGTGCTGATCCTGTTCCTGACCGTGCTGGGCGGCATTTATTCCGGCGCTTTCACCGCCACCGAGGCTTCGGGCATCGGCGCCTTCGGGGCCGCCGTGATCGCCGTGACCCGCGACCACATGCGCAGCCTGTCGTAATGGCGCGACTGTCTGGTGGATGCCACCACCACCACGGCCACGATCTTCATCGTGCTGCTGGGGGCGATCGTGTTCTCGCAGTTCGTGAACCTTTCGGGCCTGCCTTATGACCTGTTGGATTATGTCGATGCCTGGCAGCTGTCGCCCTTTGGCCTTGTGCTGTTCATCTGTGCCATTGCAATCGTCATGGGCATGGTCTTCGAGGCGATCGGCATTCTGGTGCTGCTGGTGCCGGTCTTTCTGCCGGCCCTCACCTTCAACGGGGTCGACCTGATCTGGTTCGGCATCCTGGTGGTTCTGGTGTCCGAGATCGGCCTGATCACGCCGCCCATTGGCATGAATGTCTTTGTGGTGAAATCGGTGCTGCCGGAGGTGCCGCTGGGCAAAATCTTCGGCGGTGTGCTGCCCTATATCTTTGCGCTCAGCGCTGGCCTTGCGCTGGTGCTGATCTTCCCGCCCATCGCCACAGCGCTTCCCGGGCTGATGAGGTAAGACCCATGAGCACGATCAAGAACATCCTTTTCATCATGGCCGATCAGCTGCGCTGGGACTACCTCAGCTGCTATGGGCATCCGCATCTGCACACGCCCAATATCGACAGGCTGGCCGCCAAGGGCGTGCGGTTCGACCGCGCCTATGTGCAGTCGCCGGTCTGCGGGCCAAGCCGCGCGTCCTTCTATACCGGGCGCACTGTCTTCAGCCATGGCGCCACCTGGAACCGGGTGCCGCTGCCTGCGGGTGAGATGACCATGGGCGACTACCTGCCCCCCCATGGAATGCGCACCGCCGTGGTCGGCAAGACCCATATGTTCCCCGACCGCGACGGCATGGAGCGTCTGGGTGCGGACCCCGCCAGCGCGGCGGCCCAAAAAGCGCTGCAGCCGGGGTTTGATCCTTATGAGCGCGACGACGGTCTGCACCCGAAACCGCTGCTGCGCAAGAAGGGCGGCAAGCTGGCTTACAATGACTGGCTGCGTGAGCAGGGCTATGACGGCGAAAACCCCTGGGACGACTACGCCAATTCTGCCGAAGGCGAGGATGGTGAAATCCTGTCCGGCTGGGCGATCCAGAACAACCACCTGCCCGCACGGGTGAAGGAAGAACATTCTGAGACCGCCTATATGACCATGCGGGCACGGCAGTTCATCGAGGAAGCAGGCGACACGCCGTGGCTCTGCCATCTCAGCTATATCAAGCCGCATTGGCCCTATATGGCGCCGGCGCCCTATCACGACATGTACGGGGCTGATGACTTTACCCCGATGCAGCGCGATATGGGCGAACGCGAAGACCCCAACCCGGTCTACCGCGCCTTCATGGACATGGAAGTGAGCGAGACATTCTCGAAAGACGGCGCGCGCGAGCGGATGCTGCCGGCCTATATGGGGCTGATCAAGCAGATCGATGATCACCTCGGCCGGTTGTTTGCCTGGCTGGAGGAAACCGGGAAGGACAGGGAGACGATGATCGTCTTTACCTCCGATCACGGCGACTACCTCGGCGATCACTGGCTGGGCGAAAAGGAGCTGTTCCACGAATGTTCGGTCCGGGTGCCGCTGATCGTCTATGATCCGAGGCCCGGTGCTGACGCCACTCGAGGCACCGCCTGCGAACATCTGGTAGAGGCCGTCGACCTGCTGCCCACATTCCTGGAGGCCACTGGCGCGCCCGCCGCGCCGCACCGGCTGGAGGGGCGCTCGCTAATGCCGCTTCTGCGCGGTGATGACCCTGAAGACTGGCGTGATATGGCGTTCTCTGAAATCGATTTCGGCTTTTACGCGGCGCGCGAAACCCTGGGCGTGGAGATGGATGCGGCGCGTGGCTACATGCTGCGCTCGGAGAGATGGAAATACGTCCACTTCCGCCACTTCCCGCCGCAGCTTTTCGACCTGGAGAACGACCCGGATGAGCTGCGCGACCTGGGCCGCGACCCCGCATACGAGGAGCCGCGCCGCCAGATGCACGTTGCGCAGCTGGACAGGCTGCTAAGCCGCAAGAACCGGGTCGCGATGCCGGCGGAGGCCGCGCGTGAGCTTAAGCGGGATGAAGACAGTTCCGGGATCCTGATCGGCAAATGGACGCTTTGACCAGGTGAAACCCGGCTCCATAGGCTGTAGCCCGCGCAGGTCTCTGTTTCGCGTTCAATGCGATCACGCGGCACTGTGTCCCGCTCGCGAGCACATTTCCGGTCTGGTGCCAGCCGCAGGATCCTTCGCCATGATGGCCGGACCAGGCGCCGGGTGACCTCCAGCCGGACCGCTCAGCTGCGCTTTTCCAACTCCAGAACTGCTTTGGCAATTCTCACCAGCTGGTCCCGCGAGTGGCTGTCATACAGCCGGATGGGCCCTGAGGAGAACAGGATGTTATGAGTGCCGATCGCCAGGACCGACTGCATCATGGTGCTGATCGCCAGTTCGGGGTCGGGGATGCCGCGGTCCGACAGCATCGGACCGATTTCGGTCAAAAGCTTCAGTTCGAACTCCCCGCGCAGGCCGCGCAGCGGTTCCCAGATGTCCGGCTCTGCTTTGACGCGGGCGCCCATGGTCCGGTATAGCTCAGGGTTTTCCTCGAACAGGCAGATCATCGTGCACACAGCGCGAAAGATCGCCTCATCATAGGCCAGGCCGGCCAATTCCAATCCTGAAAACATGGACTTGGCCTTGTCGCAATAGCGGGCGATCATCCGGCGCACCACCGCCTCCTTGGAGCCGAAATGGTGGTAGAAACTGCCGTTGGACACGCCCGAGACTTCCACGATTCGTGAAATCTGTGCCGCGTCAAAGCCGCCCTCGCACAGCAGTGCCTCGGCGGCCTCCAGTATTTTCTGTTCCGCTTTCAGCCCGCGCTTTTGGCGCCGCCGCGGTTCTCTGCTGCTGATCTCCGCCATACCCGTTTGTACCCCCCAGCCTGAATCCGGCAACCCTAAAAATACTAGAATTGATTTTCTAGTTCTACTACGTTCCGATTCGACATCGAAGCCCCGCTCAGAGGGCGGCGGTCATCAGGAGGACTATTATGCGCATCAAATTTGCCCTGGCGGCCGCCGTCGCCGCCGCGAGCCTTGGCGTTTCAGCCGAAGCAAAAACACTGAAAGCATCCACTGCCGCCCCGGCAAATACGCCCTGGGTATCCCATCTGGAAAAATCCGCCGAGGCGCTTTCTGCGGCCACCGGCGGCGCGATGACCATGGAGGTCTTCCCTTCCAACCAGCTGGGTGCCGAGACCGAGACCATCAAACAGACCGCCCGCGGCCGTCTGGACGTTGGCGTTTTCTCGGTGACTGCTGTGGCCACCGTGGTGCCGGAGATCACCATGCTGGTGACACCTTTCTTCTGGGACAGCTTCGAGCAGGCCGAATGCGCCATCGACAACCACCTGTCGGACACTTTCAACGCGCTGTTCGAGAAGCGCGGTCTGCATCTGGTACAGTGGCAGGAACTGGGCTGGCAGAACCTCTTCACCAATGAAGTCGTCTCTGAACCTTCCGAAGTGGCGAACCTGAAGATGCGCGTCGCCCCGGCCAAGAACAACGACATCTACTGGCGCGCTGCCGGTGTCTCCGGCGTGCCGCTGCCCTTCGCCGAGATCGCCTCGACCCTGCAGACTGGCGTCATCGAAGGCGGCGAGCTGCCCTCGATCTCTTACGTGGCGGCCGGAATTGGCAAGCTCTCGCCGCACCTGGTGAAGACCCGCCACATCTATCAGCCCTCGGTCATGCTGATCAGCAAGAAGGTCTGGGACAAGATGAGCCCGGAAGAGCAGACAGCCTTCTCTGACTCGATGGAAAGCGCGGATGCCCTGCGCGCAGCCGTCCGCGGTGCGATCAACTTCTTCGAAGCCAAGCACGTTGAAAACGGCGGCACCATTGCCGATCTGGACGACGAGGCCCGCGCCAAATGGGCGGCGCTCTTCACCGAAGAGC
This sequence comes from uncultured Paracoccaceae bacterium, assembly GCA_913054485.1. Taxonomy (GTDB): domain Bacteria; phylum Pseudomonadota; class Alphaproteobacteria; order Rhodobacterales; family Rhodobacteraceae; genus FREY01. The sequence goes on along the minus strand of CAJXHQ010000007.1, from coordinate 3,787 downwards.
ACCAGCAGGAGCTGATTGGCAGCATCGGCGGCGAAGCCCAGCGTATATTTGATGCGCAGGTTGCAGCCCGCGCGGCCTGCACGAAGTAAGCCGATGAAACGTTTCCTGAGCACATTGCTGCGTCTGGAAACACTGGTGGCCGGGGCGTTCTATGCGATCGCCGCGGCCATTTTGTTTGCAGATGTCATCGGGCGCGAGGTCTTCTCTTCGCCCATCTGGGGCGGCCAGCGCATGGCCGTTCTGCTGGCCAACGGTGCCGCGCTGATCGGCATCGGCGTCGCCTTTGCCCTGAACCGGCATATCCGCCCCTCGGTTCTGGATTTCGTGACCCCGGCGCGGTTTGAGCCGCTGGTCACCCGCCTAGGCCATCTGGTCGCGGCTGCCGTGCTCTTCGCCGGGGCCTATTTCGGCGCGCTTCTGGTCTTGGACAACAAGATGATGGGGTTCACCACCCCGCCGCTGGATCTGGAAATCTGGATCCCTCAGCTGGCCTTGCCCTACGGTCTGGCTTCGGCCGGTTTACGGTCGCTGATTTTTGCCGGCTGGCCTGATCTGCAGCCCAAACAGCAGGAGGCCATGTGATGCCTGCATCTGTTCTTCTCTTGCTGATCGTCACCGGCTTGCTGATCCTTCGGCAGAATATCGTGATCATCCTCGCGGTGGCCGTGGCCTTCATGCATTTGGCCTGGGGTGACGGCGATGTTCTCTACCTGGTCGAAGACGCCTGGATCGCCATCGACAAGGAGGCGCTCCTGTCGATCCCGATGTTCATTCTGGTGGGTGCGGTGATGACCCGCGGCTCCATCGCGGAACGTCTGATCGACGTGATGACGGCCCTCACGCAGCGCCTGCGCGGCGGGCTGGGCGCGGCGTCCATTTTGTCTTGCGCGGTGTTTGCGGCGATCTCGGGCTCCTCGCCGGTGACATTGCTGGCGGTGGGCGCGGTGCTTTACCCGGCCCTGCTGGCGCAGAACTATTCAAAGTCCTATTCGCTGGGGGCGCTGACCTCGGGCGGCACTTTGGGGATCATCATCCCGCCGTCGATCCCGCTGATCATCTATGGCATCGCAACTGAAACTTCGATCGTCGATCTGTTCCTGGCCGGCCTCTTGCCGGGGATCCTGCTAACCGGGGTGATGGTGGTCTATTCGCTCTATGTGAACCGCAATGTGCCGATCCCGGAAGCTGAAGACCGCCGCAGCCTGCGCAAGGCGGTGATGAACGGCGGCCCGGCCCTGTTCATGCCGGTGCTTCTGCTGGGCGGCATCTACTCGGGCTTCTTCACGCCAACGGAATCCGCCGCTGTGGCGCTGTTCTACGCGGTGCTGGTCGAGGCCTTCATCCACCGCGAACTGGGGCTGAAGGATCTCTACAACATCGTGCAGGAGACCGTCGCATTGCTGGGCAGCCTCTTGCCGATCATCGCCATCGCGGTCAGCGTCAATATTTTCCTGGCTTCCGAAGGCGTGCCGCAGGCGCTGTCCACGTGGCTGCAGGGCAATATCGGCAGCTTTATCCTGTTCCTGCTCTGCCTCAACCTGCTTTTGCTGCTGGTGGGCACGGTGATGGATACGATTTCGGCGCTGCTGATCCTTGGCCCGCTGGTGCTGCCGGTGGCGCAAAGCTTCGGCATCGACCCGGTGCACTTGGGCATTATCATGGTGCTGAACCTGGAGATCGGCCTCCTGACGCCGCCGATGGGGCTTAACCTGCTGGTGGCCTCTACCGCCTTCAAGGAGAGGTTCTTTCTGGTCGCCAAATCAGTGCTGCCCTTCATTGCGCTGATGGTGCTGGTGCTGATGGTGGTCAGTTTTGTGCCGGCCCTCTCGCTGGCGCTGCTGTAGCGCGTCTGAAACCGCAAAACCCCCCCGCCTGCCTTTGCCGGCGGGGGAAACTCTTACCGCTACGGTCAGCTGGGCGGCCGCCGGTAGGCGCTAGGCCGCCCGCCAGTCCAGCGCAGGAATGCGCGGTGGAAATTGGCCGGCGATGAAAACCCCAGATCCTGGGAAATCTCTTCGATGCTTTTGCCGCCGGCCTGCAGATCCCGGATCGCCAGATCGCGGCGCAACCCGTCTTTGATGACCTGAAAGGATGTGCCCTCGGCCTTCAGGCTCCGCATCAGCGTTCTGGGCGTGGTGTTCAGGGCGTTAGCTGCGCCGTTGAGATGGCCTTCCGCCCAGCTGGCCCGAAACAGGAAGTCGCGCACCCGCAGCGACCGGGTGTGTTCGCGGAAGCCGGTGAAGATCCAATCACGCGGTGCGCGGCCGAGGAACAGGGCCAGCTCCTCCTTGCTGCGCGGCTGAGCGGGGCCGAGGTTGTCCGCGTCAAAAGAAATCGCCGAAGCGGCAGCGGAGAAACTGACCGGAGCTGGAAAGATAACGGCGTAATCCTCTGCAAAGCCGGGCCGGGGGAAGGCAAAGCGGACCGAGGCTACTGGCACCTCGTACCCGGCCAGCCAGGATAACAGCCCATGCGCCAGCTTCAGGATCAGCATATGGCCGAAGCGCTGAGGTGTTTGCGGATATCGCGCGTCCAGCTCCAGAGTGATCCGGCTGCCGGTGCCGGTGAGGCGCAGCTGGCTGTCGTCCAGCAGCAGGTTCCAGAAGGTTGAGAACCTGTGCAGGGCTGCGGGCAGGGAGCTGGCCTCGCGGACTGTGGTCAGCAAATGCTGCAAGGCCCGGCTGCGGATCGGGCGGCTCCACAGGCCCATCATCTCATCCCCGGTTTCAATGGCGGCCAGCTGATACGGCCGGAAGGTCTGGTCCGGAGTGATCCGGCTGGACAGGGTGCCGCGCGGGGGCTGCATGCCGGATTGCTGCAGAAACTGCGCCAGCTGAGCAGATGTGCAGCGGCTGCGCAGCGCGGCAATCCAGTCTTCAATGAACTGAGAAGACACCGTTGAAAGGCTTGTGGGGTCAGAGGCAGTCATATGATGCGGGCCCGTCCGGTTTGTCACTTTATGATAGGAATTTGTCCGTAACGGAAGTGGTTTGGTGGGATTTTGCCGAATAGTCTGTCGGTTACTGACAGTTTCGGGAGCAATAGAAATGACGTTCAAAGCACCGGTCCGGGATATTCTGTTCGCCATCGAAGCCCTGTCCGCCTGGCCGGAGGTGCTGGCGCTGGAGGAATACGCCGGGATCGACATATCCGATGCTGAGGCGGCCCTGGACGGCCTCGGCCGGTTCTGCGCCGAGGTGGTCGCGCCGCTGTCGCCCGCAGGCGATCAGGCCGGAGCGCAGTTTGATGGTGGCCGGGTGACCCTTCCGGAGGCCAATGTACAGGCCTATGAACAGTTTGCCGCCATGGGATGGCAGGCCCTGCCGCACCCCGCGGCCCATGGCGGGATGGGGCTGCCGCGGGCTGTTGGTGCCGCTGCGACCGAGATCCTGAATGCGGCCGACCTGAGCTTTGGCCTCTGCCCGCTGCTGACCGACGGCGCGGTCGAGGCGCTGCTGCTGACCGGGTCTGACGCGCAGAAACAGCGCTATCTTGAGCCGCTGATCTCGGGCCGCTGGTCGGGCACGATGAACCTGACCGAACCCCAGGCGGGCAGTGATCTGGGTCTGGTGCGCACCAAAGCAGAGCCGGGTGCGGACGGGGCTTACGCGGTCACCGGCACCAAGATTTTCATCACCTATGGCGAGCATGACCTGACCGAAAACATCATTCACCTTGTGCTGGCCCGCACCCCGGATGCGCCGGCCGGCCCCAAGGGGCTGAGCCTGTTCATCGTGCAGAAGTACCTGGTGGAGGAAGACGCCACGCCCCGCGCGCGCAACGCGGT